>CACHYG010000048.1 GCA_902584015.1 uncultured Pelagibacteraceae bacterium | reverse complement strand
TAGTGACGAAGCAAAAGCAATTGCTGAAAGTTCGAATATGGAATTTATATCTAATAGATGTATTAAGCAGGAATACCAAAAGATTTTCCAAAAATCTAATCCTGTTTTTCCAGCACTGAAAAATTAGTGAAAAAGTTTTTATTGATAAGTTTTATTTTTTTTTTAGCAACGAATGTTGTTAAATCTGAAATATCAAAAGCTTATTTTGCAGGAGGATGTTTTTGGTGTATGGAAGAGGTCTTTGAAAAGACTGAAGGAGTTATTGAAGTAGTTTCAGGATACTCAGGCGGAACCTCAAAAAATCCTACTTATAAAGAAGTTACATATGGTGACACAGGACATTTTGAGGTTGTTGAAGTTGTTTATGATAAATCAAAAATAAATTTTGAAAATCTAGCAAATATTTTTTGGAAAAATATCGATCCTTTCGATAAGGCAGGTCAGTTTTGTGATAAAGGATATAGTTATAGGTCTGTTGCGTTTTTTAAAAACAATGATGAAAAAAACTTATAGAGGATGATATTCAAGAAATTGAGAAAAAATTTAATCAAAAAGTAGTTACATATGTAAGGAAATTTGAAATATTTTATAAAGCAGAGGAACATCATCAAGATTATTATAAAGAGAAATTTTTAAATTATTTGTTATATAAAGAGGGATGTGGAAGACAAAGAAAATTAGATAATATTTGGCAATGAAAAATATTTTTTTAGTATATGGACATTATAATGATAATTCATTTAATGCGGCTATAAGAGAAACCTTTTTAGAAGAAGCAAAAGAAAAAGGATTTTCTGTAGATTGTGTAGATCTATACAAAGAAAAATTCGACCCAGTATTTGCAGGTGAAAAACCAGATGATACAGTCCTAGATCACCAAAAGCGAATTGAAAAATCAAATATAATTGTTTTGATTGCACCTATTTGGAATTTTAGAATGCCAGCAATTGTTGAGGGATGGATAGATAAAGTTTTATCTCCACCTTGGGCATTTAGATTTAAAAAAATTATTGGTAATTATGGTTATCCAGTTGGAAATTTAAAAGGAAAAAGAGCTGTAGTATTTTGTACTTATGGATCACCTCAATTTGCAATTAGAACTTTTTTTTTAAATATGCCAACTAAAAGATTAAGACGAGGTGTATTTAATATATGTGGAATAACTAATATAATATATAAAAGGTATTTTGCAGTTCCTTTTGTTTCTGATCAAAAGAGGAAAAAATTTTTAGAAGATGTTAGAAAAACTGTAAGAAGTTTATAACTATTCTATCTTGCGTACTCGACAAATTTCCGAAGAGATTTATTTATAAAACTTTCATAAGAAATAGATTGTTTTCTTGAATTTATTCCATTTAAAAATGATTGAGACATTTTAAAATCGTAAGAGGGCTCAAAAAAGAAAGGTACTGAAATTCTTTCTGATTTATTCCAAAGAACTCTATGATTTGTAGCCTTAAACTTTCCTTTACTTAGATATTCTAATGCTCTTCCAGTATTAACAACTAGAGAATTTTTATTAAAAGGCACATCATACCATTTCTTGTTTTTTCTATTTTGAACTTGTAGTCCTCCTACTTTATCTTGATATAAAACAGTAAATATCCCGCTGTCCACATGTGTTTCACAACCCAATGCAATGCCGTCTTGTTTAGAGATTTCCACAGGTTTACTTTGAATTGGATAAAAATTAAATCTCAAAGTACTCAGTGTTTTAAATCTTGAAAAAGCTTTACCGGATAACAAAGGATCTTTTTTGTATAGTTTGATAATACTTTTGAAAAGTATTTCGCTTAATAAATAAATATCATCATAATAGCTTGATAAATGACTTATTGAGTTTTTTTGAAAACATTTTTCTAAATCTAAACATTCTATATATTGATTTTTAATTTTCTGTGAAAAATTTTCTGATACTCTTAAGTCTCCAATGTCCAAACCTTCTTTTCCATTTACATCACTTGGAAAGTAGCCCCTATAAAAGTTTTTATTTTTTTTATTCCATTTATTTGGAGAAAGTTTAATTTTTTCTTGTTTGCTGAGTTTAA
>CACHYG010000047.1 GCA_902584015.1 uncultured Pelagibacteraceae bacterium | reverse complement strand
TAAGGCTTTATTATCTATAAATCTATCAGCTCCAACTGTTATTCTGTTGGTGTTAATTTCTTTAGTGGAGGAAATACTAGTATCTCCTACCCGGCCAATAGCGATACTTCCCTCGCTCCAATAAAATATATCTCTATTCTTATCTTTATCCTTTTTTTTCTTTTTTGCAGCAGAGGTTCGTGCAACCTCGGTTAAAGAAGCAAGTCTTTGATTGTTAAAATTAAAATCAATATTTAAATTAGTTAAATTTTGTTTATCTTTATTTCTTCTAATCCACTTCAATCTATTTAAAGCGGTATCGGTTGATTGATCAATCGTTCTTTTTGCAATTTCTATTTGAGCCATTGCTATTCCTGTTCTGTCTTTATTTTCTGTTATCGGTGGACATTTGCCAGCAAAAAGATTGAACGGACAAGGCAAGTGATGCTCTTTCACCTGATCGTGATCTGTACCTACAATAAACATTTTTAACCCGGATGGACTAAAGGCTATACCGTTAGGGTTACTACTTCTATTCACACCACCATCAAAAGAAGCTGTCGAAATGTTAAAACCCTCAGATAAAGTATATTGATTAACATCATTACCTAGTGTTCCTATCAAAAACATCCTTGTACCATCCTGATTGAAAGCCATTCCATACGGTTCCTTCTCACCTGCACCTGTATCATTTAGAGCCTCCAAATCAGCAGATCTAATAAAATTAGCTCCACCCGAAAAATCAAAACTTATATTCAATGAATATTGATGCACACTTTCACTTGAACCTCCTTTAGCTCTACCATCAGTAACATACATCATTGTTCCATCATTATTAAAAGCTAGACCAAATAAATTTTGAAGAATTTTCGCTGAAACATCAATAGAATTTCCAGTATGGGTTGCTGATGACACATCGAAATTTATAGAAAGCGAATATTCATATACTTTATCATTTTGTCTTCCACCAATAAACATTTTTGATCCATCATTGTTAAACTTAAGACTCATTGGATTTGTATCTTCGGTGGCGACTGAAAAGCTATCAATAAAAACAGCTGTCGATACGTTAAATGCTGTTGATAGAGTATATTCATTTACATCTCGACCAGCTTCTCCGACAACAAACATTTTTTTTCCATCATTACTAAATGCAACATCTCTGGGAAGACCTTCTTCACTTGAAACATTAAATGTTCGTATTTCATAATTAGAAGTAGAGAGAGTGTCGCCGCTTGCTATAAAATTAGCATAAGCGTTTTGAACAAAAATATTAGATATTGGTAATAATATAAAAAATACAAATAGGATTTTTTTTAAAATTTTCATAATGAATATTCTTTGAATTTCTAAGGGATATAATGGAAATTAAAAGACTTTATTTAGCTCAATATGAGCCTCTCTAGCATCACCTAAATTTGTTAAATCATCGTTCAAATTAAATATTAAATCAAATCCTTTGATATCTTTTTTCACTTCAAGTTTTGACATCAAATTTTCTGAGCCATTTAAAGTAAATGCATACTCAGTATTTTTTCCTGGAAGGTACCCTATTGCGATATATAAGTTGTCATTGTGACCGTCATGTTCGTTATGACCGCTATCAAAAGCTTGGTTTCTCTCATAAATTATAAAGACACTATAGCTATCTGGTAAAACTATATCCAACCCAATTTCACCATTTAAATTATGTCTTGCTCCTGTTCTTAAGCGTGTTTCAACTAAAGCACCTCCCGAATTATAATTGTAATTTAAACTAGATGATTTGTATAAATCAGCCAGATACTCCAGTTTACCATGTCTTTTAATTGTAATTTTTTCAATTGATAAATCTTCATAAAACGCAACAGCTCCTCGTAAGTTTCTTGTTCTTACATGCTGATCATCAAACTCTAGACCTAATTTGCCTGTCTCTGTATATTTATTAAGTATAGTATGTCCAAAATCAATTTGTGCTGATGGTATAAAAGTTAAATTACTTTTTTTAATCTCATCCTTTATTTTGTGTGAGAAATATAATTGTTGACCAGTTCTATTTGCTGCGTGTTCGTTATCGTCAACTACTGTCAAAATATTTGATCTTATTTTTCCAATTCCTATAA
>CACHYG010000046.1 GCA_902584015.1 uncultured Pelagibacteraceae bacterium | reverse complement strand
ATGAGTCAAAAGGTTACAATTATTGGGAAGATAAATAACAATTACAAAAAAAATACGCTTTTGTTGAATAATAAGTCATTAAAATTAACCAAATATAAAGGATATTTGCACAAGTTGTAGAAAGTTAAATATTGCCTTTTGTATTTATTTTTGTAATGTCCGGTTTTTAATATTACTAAATAACTATAATTAAAAAAATTTATGCAAGACTCAGCACTAAATATACTACAACTAATCATTTTATCAGGTTTACTATCAATTGTTTACGGCTTTTTTACTGGAAAAAATATTTTAAATTCAAGTTCTGGAAATCAAAAAATGCAAGAGATTGCATCAGCTATTCAAGTTGGAGCGAGAGCTTATCTAAATAGACAGTATAAGACTATAGCGATCGTAGGCGTAGTAGTTTTAGTTATTATAAGTTATGCCTTTAGTATTTTAGTTGGTTTGGGATATCTAATTGGAGCTGCTTTATCAGGTTTGGCAGGTTATGTTGGTATGCTTGTATCTGTAAAAGCAAACGTAAGAACCGCAGAAGCATCAAGGAAAGGTTTACACCAAGGACTTTCAATTGCATTTAAATCTGGAGCAGTGACAGGAATGTTAGTTGCTGGTTTAGCCCTTTTATCAATCGCTGTTTATTATTATTTATTATTATCTTTTGGTGTTGATGAAAGAGAAATAGTAAATGCTCTTGTTGCATTAGGATTTGGTGCATCTTTAATTTCAATTTTTGCAAGACTTGGTGGTGGAATTTTTACAAAAGGTGCGGACGTAGGTGCTGATTTAGTAGGAAAAGTAGAAGCTGGTATTCCTGAAGACGATCCAAGAAATCCTGCTGTAATTGCAGACAATGTTGGAGATAATGTAGGTGATTGTGCTGGTATGGCTGCTGATTTATTTGAAACTTATGCAGTTACTATTGTAGCTACAATGGTTTTATCATCAATATTTTTTCAAGGTGATTTAAATATGATGGTTTATCCATTATCTATTGGTGGTGCTTGTATAATTACATCAATTATTGGAACTTTTTTTGTTAAATTAGGTAATTCAAAGAATATAATGGCAGCATTATATAAAGGATTTATAGTTACTGCGGTAACTTCAGTTGCTATATTGTACCCAATAACAGACTATGTTCTAGGTTTAGAAAATTCATACAATATATCTGATAAATCATTCACTGGCATGAGCTTGTACATTTGTGGCATAATAGGTTTAGCTATTACAGGTTTAATTATATGGGTAACAGAATATTATACAGGTACAAATTATAGACCTGTAAAAAGTGTTGCGTCGTCGTCTACAACTGGACATGGTACAAATGTAATCCAAGGATTGGCAGTATCTATGGAAGCAACGGCAATTCCAGCTTTAATTATTGTAAGTGGAATATTATTAACTAATTATATTGCTGGTCTTTTTGGTATTGCAATAGCTGTTACTACTATGCTTGCATTAGCAGGTATGGTTGTAGCGTTAGATGCTTATGGCCCTGTTACTGATAATGCAGGTGGTATTGCTGAAATGTCTAACCTACCAAAAAATGTAAGAAAAACTACTGATGCATTAGATGCAGTTGGTAACACTACTAAAGCTGTTACAAAAGGGTATGCAATTGGTTCAGCAGGATTAGGTGCCTTAGTTTTATTTGCAGCTTATACAGAAGATATAAAACATTTTTCAAAAGTAGCTGGATCTCAATTAGAGGGTATAGTTGTAACATTTGATTTATCAAATCCATTTGTTGTTGTTGGATTATTAGTTGGTGGAATGTTGCCTTATTTGTTTGGCTCTATGGGTATGCAGGCAGTTGGTAGAGCGGGTGGTGCTGTTGTAGTCGAGGTAAGAAGACAATTCAAAAAAATTCCAGGCATAATGAAAAGAAAAGCCAAACCTGATTATGGTAAATTAGTTGATTTATTAACTAAAGCTGCTATTAAAGAGATGATTGTCCCTTCATTGTTGCCAGTATTATCACCAATAGTTCTATATTTAATAATTTTACCAATAGGTGGACAAGTTGCTGCATTATCTTCAGTTGGTGCAATGTTATTAGGAGTAATAATTACTGGATTATTTGTAGCTATTTCCATGACCGCTGGTGGTGGAGCTTGGGATAATGCAAAAAAATATATAGAGGATGGAAACTTTGGAGGCAAAGGTTCTGAGGCTCATAAAGCTGCAGTTACTGGTGATACGGTTGGTGACCCTTATAAAGACACAGCAGGTCCGGCTGTTAATCCTATGATTAAGATAACAAACATTGTAGCCTTACTTTTATTAGCAGTTATAGCT
>CACHYG010000045.1 GCA_902584015.1 uncultured Pelagibacteraceae bacterium | reverse complement strand
TTGCAAACCATAAAACACTCTCTAAACCAAATCCATCACCCATTACTGCTCCTTGATTTACAAAACGATCATATAATGCAGTTGTTTTTTGTTTTCTTCCTTTAGGTAAAGTTTCGTTTGGAAATGTCATAATAAATCGTCTCTCGTAATTTTCTGAGGATTTAATAGTTCCATATTGTGGAGTAGCATATTCACCAAACCTAGCTACATCCATTGCCCAAACATCAATTGAAGGTTCTCCATCTATAATCCATTCAGCGATACATTTTCCAACACCGCCACCCTGACAAAAACCAGCCATAACACCAACTGCAACCCAATAATTTTTCATGCCAGGAACCGGACCAATAAGTGGACTACCATCTGGACCAAAAGTAAAAGGTCCATTAACGATATTTTTAATTCCCGCTTTTTCTAATGCTGGCATTCTTTCAAATCCTATTGCTAGCCTATCTTGAATGTTATCTAACTTTGGTTCTAATAATTCGTGTCCAAAGTTCATTGGAGTTCCATTTATTTTCCATGGAGTTGACTTTGGTTCATATGTGCCAAGCAACATTCCTTTACCTTCTTGTCTAAAATAAATATTTCCTTCAAAATCCGTACCAATTGGTAACCTTTGATCTCCCATCGCTTCAATTTCTGGAATACTTTCAGTAATTAAATAATGATGCTCCATTGGTTGAACTGGAAGATCTACTCCAGAAAGATTTCCTACTTCCCTCGCCCATAAGCCACCTGCATTTATAATAATTTCAGCATTTATATTTCCTTTATCAGTAAAAACATCCCAGGAGCCATCCGGTTTTTGTTTAGTATCTTTTACAACTGTGTGCGTATAATATTTTCCACCATGAACTTTAGCAGCTTTTGCAAATGCATATGTTACTCCTGACGGATCAACTTCGCCGTCTATAGGATCCCATAAAGCTAATAGATATCTTTTCGGATCAATTAAAGGATGTTTTGTCTTTACTTCATCAAGAGAGATGAATTCTTGATCTAAACCCATATATCTAGCTTTTGATCTTTCTCTCTTTAAATATTCAGCCCAAACCTCATTAGATGCTAAATAAAAACCTCCACTTGGTTTAAAACCAACAGAATGACCAGACTCTTTTTCTATCTCTTTATATAGTCCTATTGTATAGGCCATCATTCTAGAAATATTTGGATCAGATGAAATTACGTGCACATTCCCAGCCGCATGCCAAGAAGAACCAGAAGTAAGTTCATTTCTCTCAAGTAAAATACAATCTTTTAAACCAAATTTAGATAAATGATAAAGAATCGAACAACCTACTACACCACCACCAATAATAACTACTTTTGCATTATTTTCCATTTTAATATTTTATTTCTTTGTTTACTTTCTTCAATGTCTTGTCTGTCCCATGGTGAAAATGTTTGCTCATATCAGGCATGTACTTCATAGCAATCGGTTTTTTTCCAACTGCAACTGCCATTTCTCTCACATGGTGAGCTTCCGCACCACAACATATACCGATTAAATTAATTTTTTCTTTAAGACATTCTTTGGCAAATTCTGCCATTTCAAATCTATTACAAAATAAATTATCTAAAGCTACGGGAAATGCATTTCCACCAGGGATACAATCACATTCATGATCAGTTTGATTTAAAAATCCAGGCTCTTCCTCTGTTGTTCTATATGGAACAGGTAAACCTGCGACATGGCATGAAACTTTTTTTCGAACTTCTTTTAAAAGTTTCATTGTCATTTTAGGACCTCTATAACAATTTAAACCAACAACATCTGCGCCAAGATCTTCTATTATTTTACATGCATCTTCAGCTGTGTAACCGTCTCTTGTTAAATCTCCTCTGGGTATTGCATAATTAGCTACAGCTATTAAACCTTCATCCTTGATTGCTTTTAAAGCAATTTTCATTTCATCTACCCAATTTATTGTTTCCGCAACAATAAAATCAACACCTGCCTCTTTTGCCCAAAGCACTTGTTCCTCATACATCTTTTGACATTCTTTAAATGAGTTTTTATCCTTTGGATCAAAAATATTTGTATTTGCAACATCTCCGCAAACCATTAAATCCAAATCTTTAAATTCATTTGCTGCATCTTTTGCTATTTTAAGTGCATTTTTTTGCATTTGTTCAAGCAAATGTTCTTTTCCAATAATTCTTAATTTTTCTCTATGTCCGTAATACGTGAAAGCTTGAACAATATCAGAACCAGCTCTTATAAATTCTCTATGCAGCTGGGTTACGACATCAGGATGCTCTAACACTACCTCAGGCACAAATGGGCCTGCAGATAAATATCCTCTTCTTTCCATTGCA
>CACHYG010000044.1 GCA_902584015.1 uncultured Pelagibacteraceae bacterium | reverse complement strand
TTCAACAAGAGAAAATTTTTGTTGAAGTTGCTAAGACTAAATATTTGGCTGAACTACAAGCAGAAAGCTTAAACAAAGATAATTATAAATCAATTTAAAATTGAATACCTAAATTTTAATTAAAACCTCAAATTGAACAACCTCTGGATTGTAAATTTGATTCGAGCATGCTTTAATAAAAATATGTCAACACCGGCAGCTAAAGCGAAAAAAAATCCAGAATTCATATTGGACTCAGATGTAAGTGATTTTGAAGTATTAGATGAGATAAGAGAAAACGCTTCAAAAGAAAGATCTGCAAAAGTAAATATAAATTCACTAATGGATAGAGTTAGAGAAGAGAAAAAAAAAGAGAAAAAAGAAAATCTTATTTTTTTAGGCTTAATTGCTTCTGTTGTCTTGATAACTGGCGCAATCGCGTCTTTTTAAATTTAATTTTTATAAATCCTTGCTGCATTAAATATTTTACAAGACATTTCTGAAATTTTATTTACATTTTCAAGTCTATGCTTATCAATTTCTTTTACTTTATTTGAGTTTGATACACTGTATAAACCATCTTTATTTTTATCTACAAACTTATTCTTCATCAAAAAACTTAATTTTCTTAAAACAGTTGGTCTTGGTATCCCTGTTAAATCTGAAATAGTCATAGCATTCAGACCAAGAGACTCTGTTAAAGATAAAAGTTCTTTTAAATAAGTTTCTTTTACTTTATCTGGATATTTAGAAGAAGTTTTTATTTTTTTACTTAACGCTAAATTTTGATTATAAACAATCATAGCCCAAATTTGCACTGTTTCATAATCTTTAAAAAATTTTTGCTTGAATATTGTTAACATTTCAATTTGAAATTTTAAAAAATAATTCCAACAGTGTGTATAATTATTTTTTATAAGTAATTCTAAATCTAATGAGGAAATTTGTTGTCTGATAATATTTGATTTATGAAGATGTCTAGATAAATTCGCTAAAAATTTGGATATTAAATGTATTGCGGTTACTGGTTTTTGTAAGTTGTAAGCATTTCTATTTATAATAACTGCTTTTTTATTTTTTTTAATTATCCCGATTTTTTCTAATTCCAAAATTTTTCTTCTTGCTGTCTCTTTAGATATAGATAATTCATTTGCTATATTGACAATATTAAATTTTCTTAGTTCATATTGATCGACATTATAAAATTGATCAAAATTATACTTTACAAAATACTCCGCATAACTATCAAAAGTTTTACTAACAAGACTCATTAAAATAAAATATTTATCTAAATCTTTAAAAGTTACGTAAGCATTATTTAACCAAATTCTTTGAAGTTCAAAATAATCAGTGATGATCTCAATATAATTTTTAGTGAGTACGTTATAAACTTCATGTACACTAACTTCAGTTGAGAATTTTAATCGATTTTCTTTTGACATTTTTATTTTTACAAATATTTAACTTAGTAATAAAAATAAAATATGTAAAATAATTTATGGAATTTGTAAAATTAGTAGGTCCATTTGGTGTCTTTTTTATAATGTTTGCATTGGGAATCAATCTGAATATTAAGAGATTTTTAATGTATTTAGTAAACCAAAAGATTTAATCGTGAGATTATTATGTCAAACTATTCTACTGCCTATAATTGGTTTACTAAATATTTATTATTTACCTATGAATAAAGAGTTTCAATTTGGAATATTTCTTCTATTTTATTTAGGAAATATGAATTTAAAAAATA
Organism: uncultured Pelagibacteraceae bacterium; assembly: GCA_902584015.1. GTDB lineage: Bacteria > Pseudomonadota > Alphaproteobacteria > Pelagibacterales > Pelagibacteraceae > Pelagibacter. The sequence continues at coordinate 699 of CACHYG010000044.1, read as the reverse complement.
AATTTTAATAAATGTTATTCGGTGAAATTACTGGGTTAGAAAAAAAAATTTCTAAAATAATACTTGGAAATGATAAACAAAAAAAATATACCTCTGCATCAAAGCTGTGGGATTTTTATTACGAAAATGGAGGAAATGCTTTTGATAATTCAATTTATTATAGAGGCGGTGAAAGTGAAAAATTTTTAGGAAAATGGATAAAATCTAGAGGCTTGGAGAGAAATATTGTTTTAATCTCAAAAGTTGGAGAAGAAAGCTCTCAACCGTCAGAAATATTTAGTCTATTACAAACATCCTTAGAAAGATTACAGTCGAACATTGCTGATATATTAATTTTACATCACCATAGCAAGCAGGTGCCAATTAACGAATATGTTGACGCGTTAAATGAAATTAAATCTTCAGGAAAAATTAAATTATTTGGAATTTCAAATATTTCTAAAGAAAGGTTTGATGAGTCGTTAATATGGTCAAAGACAAATAATAAAACTCCTTTTTCTATTATTAACAATCAATTTTCACTAGCAAAAATGGAAAAACCACTTTGGCCAGACTGCTTAAGCATCTATAGTAAGGATTATATTAAATATTTAGAGAATAAGAATATAAATCATTTTGCATGGTCAAGTCAGGCGAGAGGTTTTTTTATTAAAGAAAATTTTATAAAAAAATTTGTAAGAAGAAAGCTTCATAGATACC
>CACHYG010000043.1 GCA_902584015.1 uncultured Pelagibacteraceae bacterium | reverse complement strand
TCAAATCCATTTCCAATAATTACCTCAAAAAATATTTTATTTATTTCTTTAGCAATTTTTTCGTTGATTCTAAAATTACATGAAACTATTCCTCCAAATGCACTTATAGGATCAGAATTAAATGCTAACTTAAAGCTATTAACTTTCTCTTTATGTATAGACACTCCACATGGGTTTCCATGTTTGACTATTACTGTTCCAATATTTCCGGGCAATGATCTGGAAATCTTTAAAGCAGAAAAAATATCACTGTAGTTATTATAACTAAGATGTTTACCACCTAGTTTTTCTAAACTAAAATTTTTTAATAACTTGTAAACCGTGGCTTTTTGATGAGGATTTTCCCCATATCTCAATTTTTCTAAACGTTTAAGTCCAATAACCTTTTTTTTTGGAAACTTTTCATTCGATATATCACAAAAATAATTTGAAATAAGAGAATCGTAATAACTTGTCTCAGAAAATGCTTCTAAAGACATTTTTTTTCTAAATTCAAGAGATGTTTTTCCTTTATTTAATTTTATATTTTCAATTAATTCGTCATACTGAGTATCAGAAGTTATAACAGTAACGTTCTTGTAATTCTTAGCTGCTGCTCTAACCATTGTTGGACCTCCAATGTCTATATTTTCGATAATTTTATTCTGGTCAATTGTATTACTCAAAATTTCTTCAAATGGATAAAAATTAACAATTACCAGATCTATGTGGTCATACTTATTTATTTTCATTTCTTTATTATGTTTTTTCGAATTTCTTTTGTTTAAAATACCAGCATAAATTTTAGGATGAAGTGTTTTGACTCTTCCTTCTAATATTTCTAAATTATTTGTGTATCGGGATACCTCAATACATGAAAAACCCAATTTTTTGATTTCTCTAAAAGTGCCCCCAGAACTTATAATCTCAATATTGAATTTTTTTAAGCAAATTAAAAGTTTTTTCAAATTTTTTTTATTGTACACCGAAACAATAGCTCTTTTTATTTTGTTCATTGAATCCTTTCAATTTCCCATTTGATTGAGGTGTCTTGTACACTAATCATATCAGAAATGAAAATGTTCTGGTTTTCAATAAAACTATTTTTATAACCAAAATATAATCCAGTCTCAAAATCAATTTTATGCGTTGAGGATGTAAATTTCCAACCTTCTTTTTCAACTTCGATAAATATGGATTTACCATCCTGTGTTTTCATCACTCTTGCACTTGGTATTAAATGAAATCTTATTTCAAAATTTGTTGATTTAAAGTTTTTTTTTTTAATAATATTATCTGTTCCTGAAAGTTTTAAATTTGTATGATTAAATTCAACTTTTCTTTGATGAATAATACCATATCTCTTTGCATAACCATCATGAGATGCTTGAAATGACCATAAATTTTCATTTGAACTAATATTTTTATCAAAAATTCTAAGAGAATTATTTATTACATTTTTTCCATTAGACGATTTTAGAAAGTTTACTGAGGAAGAACTTCCAACACCTAGGGTGGTTTGACTTGCTGTAAATTTAGAGATTAGGTTAAGTTGGTGTTTTGGGTTTTGAAAGTAACCGGAGTTTGTAATAATTTTATTTTTATTACTAATAAACTCAAATGATAACGCACCAGACTGGTAATCTTTAGAATAATTTCTTTCAGGTGAGGGTCCGAGATCAGCAGCTAATACAAACTTTTTATTTTTTAATAGTAAATATCCACCCACTTCATCCAAATCATTTTTGAAATTATATCCTAATTTTTTTATCTGAATTTCAAGATTTGTATCTTTAAAATTATGATTTCCATTAAATAAAAAATTATTACTGATATTTTTATTTGTTAAGATAAATGCTTGACCCAAATAATAAATAATTTCGTCTAAATAATCACTAATTTCATTCTGTGATTCTTTAAGCCATTCTCTTATTAAAATAAAATACTTTAGATAAAAATTTAATTGCCTTAAATTTCTGGTTTTAGGAAATCCTTCTTTATCAAAAGAAACTTTAATAATCTTTTTTAACAAATCAAATCCGTAATCCAAAAAATATTTTTCATTATAAGCGATACCAGTTAATATTATTGCAGAACAACCAATCATTTTATTATCAATCCACTGAGACTGTTTTATCTCATTAATTAAGTGATTAACCTGTTTTTTAACAATCCAATCAAATTTCTCTTTATAGTTATCATCAGAGTCTTCATAAGTAATTTTTGCATTTGAAATCCAGGAGATAATTCTTTTAGACAATACATCTACTTCCCAAGTTAAATAATTGTAATTATGATTTTTATTAATCCATTCAGCAATTGTTGACCGAACATCTTCTTTTGGAGAATTTAAATCAAGTGTAAATAGCCAAAAAAAACTATTTAGGTTAATAAAATCTTTATTATTTATGTTCTTTTCTAACCAGATTTTATCAAGTGAGAGATCTCCAATATTATTTTTTTCCTTTTTAATTTTTACAATACATTCTAAG
>CACHYG010000042.1 GCA_902584015.1 uncultured Pelagibacteraceae bacterium | reverse complement strand
ACAATTCCAAATTTTATCCTGCCAAAGTCACTAGCAATAATGAATACAGAATTAGAAAAGCAACTCGATGAGGTTTATATGTCTAGAGAAAAAATTAATCCTTATTTATATGCTAAAGATGATCCAGAGTTACCAAAAGATCATCCTAAAAGAACCTTCATGAAAAGATTTAATGGATATTTGAATTCAGATTGTTTTTTAAAAGGTTCTGAAATGAAATTTTTGTACGAAACTGAAGAACTTTTAAAATTTGTTTCATTATGTTTAGGAGTCTCACCAATATTTAGATGGGCAGATCCTTTAGCTTGTCATGCTTATAATGTTATGGAGCCAGAAGGAATTTTGCCTTGGCATTTTGATAGTTGTGAATTTACATTAAGTTTAATGATCCAAAAACCTGAGAAAGGTGGAATATTTGAATATTGCCCGAATATAAGAGAACCTGGTAATGAAAATTTTGATGAAGTAAAAAAAGTTTTGAACGGAGATAGGTCAAGAGTTAGACAATTAAAATTAGAACCAGGGGATTTACAAATATTTAAAGGTAGATTTACATTACATAGAGTAACTAAAGTAGAAGGAAACAAATCTAGATATATGTGTATTCCTGCTTATGTCCTTGATCCTTGGAGGGTAAATACACCAGAGCACTCAAAAGCAATTTATGGAAAAGTTCTACCTATACATTTAGAGAGAAATGTTGCTCGATCAGATGGTTTAACAGATTAAATGATTAAAAAAATTGCCGTAATAGGTACTGGAGTTATTGGTACTGGTTGGATTATTAGATGTTTGGCTCATAATTTTAAGGTCATTGCCTATGATAAAGATCCAAAATTAAAAAAAAAAATAATTGAAGAGATAAGAAGAGCATCACCGTTTGTAAAAAAACTCTTTAACAAAAAAAAAATTAATCTTAAAAATTTTCAATATGTAACTTCCTTAGAAGCAGCACTTAAAGATGCAGACTTTATTCAGGAAAATGCTACAGAAAATTACAAAATTAAAACTAAATTAATGAATCTTATTGGAAAGTACGCAAAAAATAATGCAATTATTTCATCTAGTTCTTCTGGCCTACTTCCTACAAAAATTTATTCAAAATGCAGAAATCCTGCAAGAACTATGATTGGACATCCATTTAATCCAGTTTATCTGTGTCCTGGTGTTGAAGTTGTTGCTGGCAAAAAAACTAAAACAAAATTTTTAAATAAAGCTAATAAATTTTATAAATCTATTTCTATGAATCCAATTATCGTTAAAAAGGAATTACCTGGATATTTAGCAGATAGATTACAAGAAGCATTATGGAGGGAAGGTTTGCATATTATTAATGAAGGTTATGCAACTACTAAAGATTTAGATAGAGCTATAGAGGACGGACCAGGGCTTAGATGGTCTTTGATGGGAACTTTTTTAACTTTTCACTTAGCAGGTGGTAAACTCGGAATGAAACATATGTTGAAACAATTTGGACCAGCATTAAAATTACCATGGACAAAATTAAAAGCTCCAAAACTTTCAAAAAAATTATCTAGTAGAGTTATTAGTGGCACAAAATCACAAGCAAAAGGTAAGTCTGTGGCAATGATCTCCAGCATCCGAGATGAATATCTAGTTAATCTTCAAAAGCTTAGAAAGAAATATGAAGACAAATTAAGGAAATGATTGTACTTAAATATCATGACTGTATTAGTAAAAAACTTAGGAAATGGAATTAAGAATATAAAAATTAATGATCCAAAGTCATATAATTCACTAACTTTTGCAACTCTAAACCTACTTTTAAAAACCTTTCAGAAAATGGATAAAGATAATTCTACAAGAGTAATTATCTTAGAAGGAGCCGGTAAAGGATTTAGCGCAGGTCATAATCTTAAAGAAGTAAGAGGACTTAAAAAAAGATCAAAATATTTAAAGTTATTTAATCTTTGTTCAAAGCTCATGATACAAATTGTAGAAGGACGTAAACCTGTAATTGCCAAGGTTCATGGTGCAGCTTATGCGGCTGGATGTCAATTAGTTGCAAGTTGTGACCTAGCTTATAGTACTAATGATGCAATATTTGCAACACCAGGTGTTAACATTGGATTGTTCTGTAGCACACCTATGGTTGCAGTAAGTAGAAAAGTTACAAGAAAAAGAATGATGAAAATGCTTCTTACAGGAGAACCAATTAAAGCAAACTACGCTAAAGAAGTTGGTTTAATAAATGATCATTTTTCAAAAAAGAATTTAAACAAAGAAGTTATGAAAATTGCTAAAACAATTTCTTCAAAATCAAATTTAACAATTAAAATTGGAAAACAAGCTTTCTATAAGCAGTTAGAGATGCCATTAAAAAAAGCTTATGATTTCACTGCAAAAATGATGACACTTAATATGATGTCAATTGATGCTAAAGAAGGTATTCAGGCATTTTTAGAAAAAAGAAAACCTAAGTGGAAAAATAAATAATGACTGATGATCAGATTAAAAATATTTTAGAAAAATCTAAAACAATTGCAATGGTTGGAATTAGCTCAGAAAAAAAAGGGGAAGATCCAAAAAATTTAAAAAGAAAACCTGCAAATGTAGTGATGAAATATATGCAAGATTTTGGT
>CACHYG010000041.1 GCA_902584015.1 uncultured Pelagibacteraceae bacterium | reverse complement strand
ATTAATTCTTTCTTTCTATCTGTTATTTTTAAATTTCCCTCTTGATTTATTTCACCTATGTCGCCAGTGTATAGCCAACCATCTTTAATTATATCATCAGTTTCTTTTTTTTTATTTAGATAACCTAACATTACATTTTCTCCTTTAATCAAAATTTCACCATCTTCAGCAATTTTAACTAAATTAGTTTTAAAAGGTGGTCCTACGGTTTCAACTTGAATTTTGCCAGGTATATTACAACTGACCACTGGTGAGGCTTCTGTTAAACCATAACCTTGAAGTGTTGGAAGACCTATAGAATTTAAAAATTCTCCAATTTTTTGATCAAGTGCACCACCTCCAGAAACAAAAGCTTGAAGATTTCCACCAAATTGTTGTTTAACTTTTTTTCTTACCAATTTCTCACAGAAAAAGTCTATTATTTTTTCATGATATTTAAGTTTAAGTTTTTTTAATTTTTTTGTTCCAATTTCAATTGTTAAATTTATCAATTTTTTTTTAAATCCTTTTTGTTTATTAAAGTTAACATTTATCTTGTTGAATAAATTTTGATAAAATCTAGGGACTGCGGTCATTATTGTTGGTTTTGACTCTGACATATTAGTCAATAGTTTTTCCAAACTTTCGGCATAAAATATTTTAGCACCAATTAAAATCTGTACAAATTGTACGGTGTGTTCATAGGAATGTGATAATGGTAACCAAGTGAGAAACACCGGTGAGGTTTTTTTAATTAATGGTAATAGTAAATCAAAGGCACCTTCGCAATTTGCTAGAATTCCACCGTGACTTAAAATAACTCCTTTTGGATTGCCGGATGTCCCAGATGTATAAATGATACATGCTGGCATATTTCTTTTTAAATTATTATTAATTATTTTATCGTTTAAAATATCTTTAAATATATCCTCTATCAAATAACTTTTGGTATCTATTTTTTCAAAAGAAATTATTTCAATTGATTTATCATTTACAAATTCTTTTATTTTTTTAAATTGAGTATTATTTGAAACAATTACTAAAGTTGGATTACAGTCCTCAAGTATAAATTTATAGTCATTAGCAGAGTATGTAGTAAAAATAGGTACTGAGATTCCACCTGCATTCATAATTGCAATATCAGAAATAAACCAATTTGGATTATTTTCTGAAAGAATTAGACATTTGTCGCCAGATTTTATTAATTTTTTTATTTTACTTGATAGTTTAAATATTCGTTCAGATACATCGCTCCAGCTATACGTTTTTCTTTCGGATTTTAACGAGTTAAGAAGTGGTATTTTGTTATCCACCTTCTCTAATTTTTTAAAAAATAATTCAACAAGACTATTTATTTTTGATACTTCCATAGTTTGGTGGGCGAAGAGAGAATCGAACTCTCACTTCTTGCGAAACACGATTTTGAGTCGTGCGCGTCTACCAGTTCCGCCATTCGCCCTGTATTTAAACAGTTAATTTTATTTAAATAAATAGTATAAAAAGTTATTTTGTAATAAAACCAAAAAATGTTCAAAAAATTTTACGATAAATCAATAGAATTTGCGTCAAACAAGAGATCAAATCTTTACTTGGGCATTGTATCATTCGTTGAAAGTTCCTTTTTCCCAATTCCACCAGATGTAATGGTTGTTCCAATGGTGCTTTCAAAAAAATCCTCGTATTTAAAAATTTTTTTGATTGCAACAATATTTTCTGTATTCGGAGGTATTTTCGGATATCTGATCGGCTATTTATTTATAGATTTGGCAATGTATGTAATTGAATTCTATAATTATGAAAACAAAGTTCTAAAGTTAAAAATGGATCTTTCTCAGGGAAGTGGAATGGTCGTTTGGCTTGGTACTTTATTTCTAGCGGGTTTTACCCCTTTACCATATAAAGTTTTTACAATCACTAGTGGTTTAATAGGATTTGATATAATGGCGTTTATAATTATTAGTTTAATATCAAGAGGTCTAAGGTTTTTTTTAGTTTCATTTCTTACATATAAATTTGGTGAAAAATTTGTAAGCTTTATTGAACAAAAAGGCGCAGTGTGGTCTTCTGTTATTGGTATTATAATAATCTTTATAATAGCTTTAATTTACTTAACTTTAATTAAATAATGATAAGTTCTCTAAAGTATAAAACTGAATTAAATTTATTATTAATTTTCTCAACATTTGCGATTTTATTCGCGTTTTTTGTAGAGTATGTTTTAGGACATAAACCATGTAATCTCTGTTTGTTGCAAAGAGTACCTTATATCCTGACAATTATAATGATTATTTTTGTAACTATTTCAAAAGACTTAGAAAAATTATCTTTTTTGATATTGGGCATAATTTTTTTATCAGGGACATTATTGTCAATATACCATGTTGGTATTGAGCAAGGTTTAATCGCGGAGTCCTTTGTTTGTGGTAGTAATATAGATACAACTATAATTGACAAAACAGAAATTTTAAAACAATTAAAGAATAAGCCTATAAGCTGTAAAGATGTTACTTTTTCAATATTTGGGGTCTCGCTTGCTACAATAAATACTTTTATTTCTGCTCTTATAATGATTATAACTTTTACTATATTTATTAATTATGAAAAAAAGTAATAAAAAAAAAATTGAAGAATTTATTAGAGTT
>CACHYG010000040.1 GCA_902584015.1 uncultured Pelagibacteraceae bacterium | reverse complement strand
GGAAAACCAGTGGAAGGCTTTAGCATAGAAGGCGTTGGAGATATAGATACGATCGCCAAGGTATCAAAAAAAGCACAAGAGTTTTCAATGTGGGCATCTGAGAAACAAAGAGAAGAATGTCCAATTAGTGATTTGTGGATTTCTGTTAAATGTGGAGAGTCGGATACAACATCAGGATTAGCCTCTAATCCTACAGTTGGGAACTTAATGGATAAATTGGAGCCATTAGGAGTTCATTTATGTTTTGGAGAGACATCAGAGCTTACAGGTGCAGAAAATGTTTGTGCAAAAAGAGGGAAAACCCCTGAAGCTCAGAAGAAATTTATGAAAACGTGGAGTGATTACAATGATTTTATTTTAAAAGAGGCAACAAATGATCTTTCAGAAAGTCAACCAACAGCAGGGAATATAGCTGGTGGTCTTACAACAATCGAAGAAAAAGCTTTTGGAAATTTTCAAAAAATTGGTTCAAGACAATTTATTGATGTATTAGAACCAGCTGAAGAACCTACGAAAGGTAAAGGTCTCTATTTTATGGATACATCTTCTGCAGCAGCTGAGTGTGTAACGTTACAAGCGGCAGGAGGATTTAACATTCACCTTTTTCCAACTGGACAAGGAAATATTATAGGAAATCCAATTGAGCCAGTTATAAAACTTACTGCAAACCCTTTAACTGCAAAAACAATGAGTGAACATATAGATGTTGATGTTTCAAAAATATTATCACGTGAAATGAATCTGGATCAAGCTGGAGATGAATTGATTAAATCGACAATTAAAGTTGCAAATGGAAGACTTACATGTGCTGAGGCCTTGGGTCATAAAGAATTTGTAATGACAAAACTTTACAGAAGCGCTTAAATTTAAATTGAGGTTTTTAAAGCTTTGTATATTTCTTCTCTACTTGTTTCGCCGATGCTTCTATAAACTTCTTTGTTGTTTTTAAAAATCAAGAGTGTTGTTTGATACTGGACTTTAAGAAGATCAGCAATCTCTCTATTTGTTACTTCAAATGTAAAGTATTCAATATTTTCAAAATCATTTTTTGCTTTATTTAAAACTTTCATCTGGCTAGCGCACGATGAGCAATATTTAATCCAGGAACTTACAACTACAACTTTTCCATCGGATTGGGCTTTATCAAATAAATCTTTTGAAAAAGTCGTTTCTTTTTCTAACGCATTAGCGTTTAAAGAAAATATACAGAATAAAAAAATTAGAATTTTTTTCATTATATTTGATATCACATATGTCAAATTTTAAAAATCTACTTTAATGAAGCAGGTGGAGGTGTGTGTATAAATTTAGCCTTAAACTTAGATAAAAATCTTCTTACTATTGCTGCACCAATTCCAAGACCAAGAGCTAAAACTATTGAGAACATCCCATATAGTAATGGAACATTGATTGACAAGTCTCTAACGAATTGGGCGATAGGTCCTAGTAAAATCTTACCATTGTTTTGGGCTTCTTTAACAGCTTCTTCAGCAAAGAAAGTATCATATGCAATCGCTATACCAACTAATAACAATAATATTGCTAATATTGTCTTAAACTCCGAGCTATCAACTTTTTCTCCAATTTTTTGACCAATTTGAACTCCAATTATTGAACCTAAAATTAAAACCACAACCAAGATTAGGTCTATTGTTCCATAATTAAACGCATGTAAAACAGTTACGATTGCACTTACAAAAATTGTAACAAATAAAGAGGTTCCTGGAATGAGTTTTGTGGGCATTCCAATAATATAAATCATTGCCGGAACCAAAATAAATGCTCCGCCCACACCCATTATTGCTGCTATAAAACCTACAATAAGACCAATTATGATTGGTGTAAAAGCACTTTCGTAAAGTTTTGATTTTTTAAATCTCATTCTAAAAGGAAGTCCATGGATCCAGTAATGTTCGTGTAATTTCTTTTTTTGAACTATTTTTTTTCTCGCTCTATCTATTTCAGTTACACCTTGAACTAACATAAGGGTCCCTATGATTGCCAAGATGTACATATATGCAAGAGAGATAACTATATTAATTTTTCCAATTCCTTTAAAATAAGTAAATGTTGCAATTCCAATTGCTGTGCCTACTGCTCCACCAACCACAATCATTAATCCCATTTTGTAATCTAATGTACCTTTAAACCAATGTGTTGTTGAACCTGAAATTGAAGTTCCTAATATATTATTAGCCTCGTTCGGAACAGCGTATGTCGGTGGTACGCCCATAAAAATCAAAAATGGCGTCATTAAAAAACCACCACCAACACCAAACAATCCTGATAAAACACCAACAACTAAACTAAGTAGAAATACTAGAGGTAAATTTATATAAACTTCTGCAATTGGAAGAAAATATTCCATTAACACTAACTATTCCTCAAAAATATTAAAGTCAACAATTCTTAAAAAATAGTTGCGCCAAATACCTTAACTAATCCATCCTCTTCTCCAAGGACTAGTCTTCCTAAAAATTCTCCTGAAATTTTTGTACTTTTTTGCTTATAAAGTACCGTGATATAAATACCTCTTCTTAAACAACCAAATGCCTTATATTCATCTGATAAGCTTGAGATTAAATCGTTACTTGCCCATTGCTTTCCAAGTTCAACTTCGTTCGCTCCATATAACATTTGAGATGAAAAATCTTTAGTGAACCCACCATAATCTTTCATGTTAGAAGATTTTACTAAATTTGCCCAAATCGGATTAGCTATCTCGATAATCTCGTTATCTGCTTTTTCAAGAAGACTCATTAATTTTTAAGAGGCTTCTTTTTTCTCTTTCTCGTCTATGATGTGATATACAGGCATTTTTTCCATAGTAAATTTGCCCGTCTTTGGATCTCTTCTAGAAACAGTTAAACAATGCCAATTTTCATCATCTAATTTCATATGATCTCCTCTGTAGTAGTAGCCTGGCCAACGAGTTTCTTTTCTATAAAGAGTATGTTCGGTTACACAT
>CACHYG010000039.1 GCA_902584015.1 uncultured Pelagibacteraceae bacterium | reverse complement strand
CGAAGAAATTAAATCAGTCGCAAAAAATTCATTTGCGGATGAATTTATAAATAAGCTTCCACAAAAGTACAATACTGTTATAGGAGAAAATGGTGTACGACTATCTGGGGGAGAAAAACAAAGAATATCAATAGCTCGAGCAATGTTAAAGAAAACTCCTATAATCCTTTTAGACGAAGCTACCTCATCATTGGATGCAGAAACAGAAAGTAAAATTCAAAATGCTATGGAGATACTCACTGAAAATAAGACTACTGTAGTAATAGCTCATAGATTATCAACTATTTTAAACGCACATAAAATTTTTGTAATTGACAAAGGAAATATTATTGCTGATGGAACACATAAAGAATTAATCGAAACTTCACAGGTATATAAAAATTTTTATCAAAATCAAATTAAACAAAATTAATGATATTATTTATTTATAGAATTTTAATTAATTTTGTTTTGATATTTTCACCATTCATTATTCTAATCAGAATTTTAAAAAAAAAAGAGGATATAAAAAGATTTAAGGAAAAATTATGTTTTTTTTCCAAAAGTAAAGTTAAAAAGAAGTTAATTTGGTTTCACGGTGCAAGTGTTGGTGAGATTTCAAGTATCATACCTATAGTTTTAAAATTGGAGAAAAATAAAAATATAGATCAAATATTAATTACATCTTCAACTTTGAGTTCTTCAAATATTTTAAATCAATTTAAATTTAAAAAGACAATACACCAATTTTTTCCAATTGATACAAACCAGATGTCAAAAAAATTTTTAGATTATTGGAAACCTTCCTTAGCAATATTTATAGACTCTGAGATATGGCCAAATATGATTTTAAATTTAAAAACGCAAAAAATTCCGATTATTCTTTTAAATGCAAGAATCACTCAAAAATCTTTTTATAGATGGAAAACTTTAGGTAAATTTAGCAAAAAGATTTTTCAATGTATTGATAAATCGCTAGTTTCAAATAAAGAGACATCGAAGCATCTTAAATTTTTTGGAGTTAAAAATGTGAGATATTTTGGAAATATAAAATTTATCCAAAATAAAAATAAAAATCTTAGCCTGCCGAGAAATCTAACGAATTTAATTTTCAAAAAAACTGTGTGGTGTGCTTCTAGTACTCATGAAGGTGAGGAATATATTTCTATGATAGTTCATAAGATACTAAAAAAAAAATATAAAAACTTACTTAGTATTATTATTCCAAGACATATACATCGATCAAAGCAGATTATTGAAATGATGAAAGAAAATAATTTAAAGATCCATTGTCACAGTTGGAATAGCCAAATACCAAATAAAATTGACGTGTATATTGTAGATACTTATGGTGAAACTGAAAAATTTTTTAATTTAATAAAGATAGTCTTCGTTGGAGGTTCCCTTATAAGTCATGGAGGCCAAAATCCTTTAGAACCAGCAAGGCATGGGTGTAATGTTTTATATGGCCCTAACATAAATAATTTTAAAAATATCTATAATTACCTAGATAGAATTAAAGTGTCAAAAAAAGTCCAAGGAAGTAAAAGTTTACAAAAAAATATTGAACTTTTGATAAGGAATAAAAAAAAAACAAAATCTGTTATAAAAAAAGTTAAAAAATTAGGCGATAATATTTTGATTTTAACGATAAAAGAGATTGAAAGATCATTTATAAAATGATGATTAAAAAACCAAAGTTTTGGGATAAAAAAACACCTAACTTCTTTGCGTATTTTCTATTACCAATATCTAAAATTGTAAGTCTATTAAGTAAATTAAAAAAAAGAGAAAATTTAAGATTTAAGAATATTAAAATTATTTGTGTGGGGAATATTTACATAGGCGGCACTGGTAAAACCCCCTTATCGATAAAAATAAGTAAATTGTTGAATAAAAATAATTTTAATTCAGCTGTTGTGAAAAAGTTCTACAAAGAACAGAGAGATGAACAACTTTTAATAAGTAAAAAAACAAATCTAATTAGTAAAAAAAATAGAAAAGACTGCATTGATAACGCAATAAATAAAGGTTTTAAATACGCAATTTTTGATGATGGGCTACAAGATTATTCGATTAGATATGATTTAAAAATTTGTTGTTTTAGTTCAAATAATTGGATCGGCAATGGCCTTGTTATACCAGCGGGTCCTTTACGTGAAAAAATTAATTCAATTAAAAATTTCGATATAGTTTTTTTAAATGGTCCAAATATTAATAATGAAAATATAAAAAAGAAAATATTCGAAGTTAATCAAGATATTAAAGTATTTGAGGGTCGTTATAAACCTATAAATTTAAATAAAATTGATATCTCTCAAAATTATGTTGTTTTTTCCGGAATCGGAAATCCTGAAAATTTCAAATTTACTTTAAAGCAAAACAATCTGAGAATTTTAAAATTTTTTTCTTTTCCAGATCACTATGATTATAACAATTATGAAATATATAATATTAAAAAATACGCAAATAAAAATAATTCAAAAATTATCACTACAGAGAAAGATTATCTTAGAATTGATAAAGAATTAAGAAATGATATTAGTTATATTGAAATGGATTTAGAAATAATCGATGAAAATAAATTTCTACAATTAATTTCTTAAAAATGAAAACATTAAAATATTTAGTAGAATTTTTATTCATTAAATTATTCTTTTTAATATTTAAAATAATTGGTTACGAAAAAGCATCAAATTTAGGAGCAAGTATAGGATCAATCGTAGGTCCTCTATTTCGATCGGAAAATTTGATAAAAAAAAATATTAAATACTCCTTTCCAAATTTAACGGATGATGAGATGCAAAAATTTGTAAAAAAAATGTGGGCAAACTATGGAAGAATATTTTCGGATTATATGTACATACAAAAATTTAGAATAAAAGAATTAGAAAAATACTTAAATGTTAATGGAATAAAGACTTTAGAAAAGATAAAAAAAGATGGAAAGCCAGTGGTTTTTATATCAGGCCATTTTAATAATTTTGAATTAATGGCTATGCAATTAGAATTATATGGAATTGAGTTAGCAGCGGTTTATAGACCCTTAAATAATTTTTTTTTAAATCGCACGATGGAAAATTTAAGAAAAAATTATATATGCAAAAATCA
>CACHYG010000038.1 GCA_902584015.1 uncultured Pelagibacteraceae bacterium | reverse complement strand
GTAAACTTGATGGTGAGACAACTTCATCTGCGTCACCATGAAACAGTAATACATCTGTTTTTTGAATTCATTCTTTCCTGTAAGTCAATTTTATTTATTATTTTTCCAGAAAATCCAATAACAGATTTAAATTTTTCATTACTTGTAAGACCTAAATTAATTGACATCATACATCCTTGACTAAATCCGGCTAAAATAATTTGAGAATTATTTAATTTAAATTTTTCCTTAATTTGATCAACGTATTCAATTAAAATCTTTTCAGTTTTTCTAACTTCGTCATTAATATAATTTTGGTCTTCTATACTTAAATCAAACCATTGAAAGCCAATTGGATTTAATTTACAAGTTTGTGGTCCATCAGGACAAAAGAAAATTGTATTATCTATAAAGTGTCTCCATGTATGTGCAATTGAACTTATATCTGCACCATCGCCTCCATATCCATGGAGTAGAATTATGGCATATTTTATTTTATCTTTATTTTCAGACTCGATAATTTTTGAGTTTAAAACAAATTTCATAATCTAATTATAATTCGATAACCATTTAATAAAGTTTTGATCTCCAAAGTCAACGGACCCGATAATCCTTGCAAATTCATCACCGTCTTTATCTATAAAAATAGTAGTTGGAAGTCCTATCAACGAGAAGGTGTTGGCAAGTTTAACTGAGTCGTCGTAATAAAGTTTAAGATTTTTTATTTTTAAATCATTAAAAAATTTTTTTGCTTTTTTCTTATTTTCTTTCCCAACATTAATCGGCAAAACTATTAAATCCTTGAAATTTTTATTTGATTGAAGAATATCTAAAGATGGCATTTCCTCTCTACATGGAGCACACCAGGTTGCCCAAAAATTTATAACAACTAATTTACCCTTAAAATCATTTAGGGAAATAGTTATATCCTCAAAATTCTTGAAAATAATATCATTGACTTTCTTTGGTTCTTTGTGAATTTTAAGATTTTTTATATCTAGCTTTTGATCAGCGCTAGTAATTGATGGAAATAATAAATATATAAATAACAAAAATAATTTTAAGCTTAATAATTTCATTCTAAAATGTATAGTTACATATCATGAGTAAAAATAAAAACAATAAACCAGTTTGGAGCACTAGAATTAAAAAAAATAGCTCAAGTTTATTTACAAAAGTTGGAAGCTCAATAAATATCGATAAAAGACTTTATAAGCAGGATATTTATGCTTCCTCTGTACATGTAGAAATGCTTTTTAAAAAAAAGATTATTTCCTTACAAGTTAAAAATAAAATTATCTGGGGACTTAAAAAAATATTTAATGAAATAAATAAAAAGAAATTTACTTTTAACAATCAAAGTGAAGATATTCACATGAGTATTGAAAAAAGGCTTTTTGATTTAATAGGTGAAGATGCTGGATTTATTCATACAGCAAGATCAAGAAATGACCAAGTAATTGTAGATTTTAAACTTTGGATGATAGATGCCTCAAATGACATTGTTAAAGAAATTGATATTACAATAAAATCAATAATTAAAATTGCTGAAAAAAATATATACACAATAATGCCCAGCTTTACCCATTTAAAAAACGCGCAACCTATCTCATTTGCACATTATATCCTGGCCTATGTAGAAATGTTAAATAGAGATAAAAAGAGATTTTTATATAATAAGGAATTATTATTAGAAAATCCCTTAGGTGTTGCTGCAATTGCAGGAACTAGTTTTGATATAGATAGAGAATTTACTACAAGAAAATTAAAGTTTAATAAACCAACTAGCAATTCTGTCGATACTGTCTCGGATAGGGATTTTGTTTTAGATTTTCTATATTCAATCTCAGTTTGCTCAAATCATATATCTAGATTTGCTGAGGAATTTATCCTGTGGAATTCAGATGCTTTTGATTTAATTAAATTAAAGGATAAAGTTGTGACAGGTTCTTCAATAATGCCACAAAAAAAAAATCCGGATACCCTTGAGTATATAAGAGGAAAAACCGGACATGCTTATGGAAATTTATTTTCGATGCTGACTATACTTAAAGGTTTGCCACTATCATACTTTAAAGATTTGCAGGATGATAAAGAGTTAGCTTTTAAATCATTTGATCAAATAAAAATATCTTTACAAATTATGAGAGAAGTTTTGAATAATTTTATTGTTAATAAAAAAAAAATGATACAATTAGCAGAAACTGGTTATACGACTGCTACAGACCTTGCTGACTATATTGTAAGAGAACACAAATATCCATTTCGGAAAGCATACTTAGTAACTTCAAAAATTGTAAATTTAGCAGAACAAAAGGGTAAAAAATTGAATG
This sequence comes from uncultured Pelagibacteraceae bacterium, assembly GCA_902584015.1. Lineage (GTDB taxonomy): Bacteria > Pseudomonadota > Alphaproteobacteria > Pelagibacterales > Pelagibacteraceae > Pelagibacter. The sequence continues at coordinate 793 of CACHYG010000038.1, read as the reverse complement.
AGTTAACAGTCCTTGAAATAAAAAGTATTGACAAAAATCTTAATGAAAGTGCGTTGAAATTATTTAATCTTGAAAATTCAGTAAAATCAAAAAAATCTTATGGTGGAACTTCTTTTGAAAATATAAAGAAAATGATAAAAAAATATAAAAAACATGTTTAAAAAAATATTTTTAATTTTAATTTGTACAATAATTTTTTTTTCTTGTGGAAAAAAAGGTGATCCAGAATATCAGGGTCAAAAAAATCAATTAAAAGTAATTAAATTAATTTAATGTATTTTAAAAAAAATAAACTTTTTATTGAGAAGGTTGATGCTTTAAAAATAGTTCGAAAATATGGAACACCAACCTATTGTTACTCACTTAATAGATTGCGGAATAATATTCGCAATTTTCAGCAAAGTTTTAAATCCATAAGCCCTTTAATATGCTTTTCTGTAAAATCAAATAATAACCTTCAAATTTTAAAAGAAATTAATAAGTGTGGAGTGGGCGCCGATGTTGTTTCAAAAGGAGAAATGTTGCAAGCTCTAAAGGCAGGCATATTGCCGAAAAAAATTGTATTTTCTGGTGTTGGAAAAAAAACAGAGGAATTAAAATTTGCAATTGAAAAAAAAATTTTACTTATAAATGCAGAATCCGAGAGTGAAATATTTGAAATTGAGAGATTAGCCAAGCTAAAAAAAAAAATTGTAAATATTGGAATAAGATTAAACCCAAATATTGATGCTAAAACCTTAAAAAAAATTTCTACTGGTAAGCATGAGGATAAATTTGGTTTAACAGAAAAAGC
>CACHYG010000037.1 GCA_902584015.1 uncultured Pelagibacteraceae bacterium | reverse complement strand
TTTCCAGTCTCAAATATCATCAAAAATAGCCTTTCTAAGATATCAATTCTTACGTAAATATTATTAAATTTTTCAAATCCACAAATTAGCATAAAATTCTGGTTTAGACTTTTTCCATTATATAAAAAATTTAAACCAAATTTGGGAATATTTAAGTTTAAATATTTTTGATAGTAATTTTTCCATAGTATTACCCTCATCGTCACTGGTTTTGGTTTTAAGAGTTTGTATAGAAAAATGTGATATCTACCAAATCTAACACCTATAGCTCTTAAGACTTTTCTATCTTTTTGTTCAAGTTGACTTAAAAAATTTTCAACCTCATTTCTTTTTACTACTCCATTTCCTTCATAAATTCTAAATGCTAAAGCTCTGACTAGCGAATTAGAATTTTCTATATTTTTTAAATCAATTAGACTTTTTAATTCATAATTTATTTTATTTTGTATCCAACTAATCAAATGTTTTGTCAAATTGGCTTGATCATCATTTTCTATCATGTCATCTATAATTAATTTAATATCTGGATTGAGATAATCTTTACCAGGAGTTAACTGAGCAATTGGGTAATTATTCCAATATATTTTGAAGTCGTCATTTAGTTGTAAGTTATCATTTTTAATAATTTCTCCTACCCTTTTTAGAATTTCAGGAGCTACGTTCTGCCTTGCTGCTTTCTTTAGAGATTTAATATCAGTATCTAAATCTCCAATTTTGTAATCTAACTCGAGTTTTAAACCATTCAACTGGCCAATGTATTGATTATTTATCATCACCCTTTTGTTGTCTATTATCTTAGTATTAAATGTAATATCCTGTTTAAGCCCTCTCGATAGTATACTCGCTCTCTTATCTATAAAACTTTTTGTTAATTCCTCATGCAATCTATCTGATAACTTATCTTCAAGATTTTTTGTTCTCTCAACCCAATAATCCTGATTTTCTACCCAATTAAGTTTGTTTGATACATATGACCAAGTCCTTACATTAGCTATTCTATTTGATATAGAATCCACGTTTCCATCTATTTTATCAAGAGATGATAATTGTTGCTTCATGAAGTTATTACTTATGTGTCCAGGCTTTTCTCTTAAAAACTTGAAAACCTGTCCAACAACTTCAAGATGATTTCCATAAGTTTTTTTCACAAAATCTGGAATTTGACAACATTCCCACAATAACTTTAACTCATTTTCGTTTTTATAAATTTCAAGTTTTTCTGTATCTTTTAAAATATGCTTCAGTACTTTTTCATCTTCACATTCAGGAATTCTCTTTAACCATGATTTATTTGGTCTTTCTTCTAAAGATTTAATTAACAAATTCCCATTTTTGAAATTTAAATCTGAATTTCTCCAAAATATTGTGTGTATGTCATCAAATTTGTGATTTTCTAAAAGTTCTACTTCCTCTGAGCTAATTTCGCCACAATCACCAGTAATACCAAAAGATCCATCATTTAAATATCTCCCAGCTCTTCCAGATATTTGACCTATTTCAGACATTTTTAACCTTCGAAGCTTTTTTCCGTCAAATTTTTTTAGATTTGAAAAATAAACGTTATCTAAATCCATATTAATACCCATGCCAATGGCATCTGTAGCTACTAAATAGTCTACATCACCAGATTGATATAACTCTACTTGGGAATTTCTTGTCTTAGGACTTAATGATCCCATAACAATTGCTGCACCGCCTTTCTGTCTTCTTATCAATTCAGCAATCGCATAGACCTCCTCAGCTGAAAAAGCAATGATTGCACTTTTTCTTTCTATTCGCGATATTTTTTTATGTCCAGCATATGTCAACTTTGAGAGTCGTTTTCTGTCTATATACTCAATATCTTCCTCAAGTTTCTCGAGTATATTTTTCATAGAGTTAGACCCCATAAACATAGTTGTTTTATCACCTCTCAAGTTTAACAATCTATCTGTAAATATGTGTCCTCTTTCATGATCACTAGCCATTTGTATCTCATCTATAGCTACAAAATCTAATTTTTTATCTATTGGCATAGATTCAACTGTACAAAAATAATATTTTGCTTTAGATGGAATAATTTTTTCTTCTCCCGTTATCAAAGCTACTTTGCTTGGATCAATTTTTTTAATTACTTTGTCATATACTTCCCTAGCTAATAGCCTCAACGGAAAACCCATCATTCCACTGTCGAATGACAACATAGTTTCAATAGCTAGAAATGTTTTTCCGGTATTTGTAGGACCAAGAACAGCAACTATTTTGTTTTTACTCATTTCTATAATTTGTATGTGATTGTATTTGGCTACTATATGTTGTTACCTCTTAAGAACAAAAATGGACTAAAACTAGTCCGAATCGGTCTGTAAAAAGTTCTCATTTCAAGAATTTATAAGTTTATTTTATCAGAATTAAAATGAATAGCTACCCTTACTTAGGAAGGGATTTATTCCTTAAAATTTTCCATACCCCTGAGGCTGTAGCCGTTACCTTGCCATCACATTCTAAATTACAAACTAAAAAAATCATAGATTTAGTTTTTTTTGAAATAGTAGTTGTACCTAAAATTTCGTCCCCCTCTTTAGTTGGAGCTATAAATTTAATATCTAAAGATATTGTAACGCATGGGATATTCTCAACTGATCTATGCGCTGCAGAACCACAACCAGCATCAATTATTGAAGCTATATACCCACCATGAGTTATTCCTGCCCTGTTAAGGTGATTTGAAGTGACTTTGGTTTTAAATTGGAATTTATTTTCAGATATCTTTTTTACTAATAAACCACCATTGTGTTTCATAAAACCAGACTTAGTACTTATTTGTTCAAAATTATCTGTCATAAATCAAATTATAAAAGTGGTTAATAATAAGAACACCAAAACTATAAAAAAAAATAAAAAAACTGATTTTTGTAAAGATATCTTCATAGTTTAATTTTATGGTGCGCCTGCTAGGAGTTGAACCCAGAACCTCCTGGTCCGTAGCCAAGCGCTCTATCCAATTGAGCTACAGGCGCACTTTAACACTTTTTTTTTAAAATATATATTAATATTTAATATTTTAAATATGTTAAGTATTTTTTTAATAGTGAAGACTGAATCCAAAATCTACCATCTAAATTTTGGTGTTTATTTAAAAGTATTATTTTATTAAACATTTTTAATAACATGATATAATTTTGCATTGAAAAATG
>CACHYG010000036.1 GCA_902584015.1 uncultured Pelagibacteraceae bacterium | reverse complement strand
ATTGTCAATTCCTGCATATCCTGGGGATAAACTCCGTTTTACAAATAATACAGACTTTGATTTTTCAACGTCTAATATTGGCATTCCATAGATAGGACTTTGTGGATCGGTTTTTGCTACTGGGTTAGTAACATCGTTAGCGCCTATTACATATGCAACATCACAATTAGCAAAATCATTATTTATATCTTCAAGCTCAAAAACTTCGTCGTAAGGAACATTAGCTTCAGCTAACAAAACGTTCATGTGTCCAGGCATTCTTCCTGCAACAGGATGTATTGCGTAAGAAACCTTCACACCACTTTTTTTTAATGAGTCAACCATCTCTCTCAAAGCGTGTTGAGCTTGTGCTACAGCCATACCATATCCTGGTACAATAATTACCGATGATGCATTCTTCATTAGAAATGCAGCGTCATCAGCATTACCACTTTTAACCGGTTTCTGATCCTTAGAAGTTGTCTTTGATGAACTTTCGGTTGCACCCCAACCACCCAATATAACATTAAAGAACGATCTATTCATTCCCTTACACATTATGTAAGATAAAATTGCTCCAGATGATCCAACAAGTGCACCTGTAATTATAAGAGCAGAATTTTCTAAAGTAAAACCTATACCTGCAGCTGCCCAACCAGAGTAAGAATTAAGCATAGAAATTACTACTGGCATATCAGCACCGCCTATTGGAATAATTAATAAAACACCAACAAGAAAAGATAAAATAATTATAGACCAAAATAAATATTCATTTTGCGTTCTGCAAAGATAAATTACCAATCCAATTATTATTAATCCAAGTGCAAGATTTATAAAATGTTGACCCAAAAAGGTTATCGGTGATCCAGACATTAAACCTCTTAATTTTAAAAAAGCAATAATTGAACCTGTGAAAGTTATAGCACCTATCGCTGCTCCTAATGACATTTCAATCAAACTTGCAATTTTAATGTTACTAGGAATACCTAAGTTAAAAACTTCAGGATTTAAAAATGCAGATATAGCAACAAATACAGCTGCTAGACCTACTAAACTGTGAAAACCTGCAACTAATTCTGGCATTGCTGTCATTGGTATTTTAAATGCAATAAATGCTCCTATCGAACCACCTAAAACTAACAAAATTAATAATAGAATAAATCCCGTAGAAAAGTTGCCTGCTGAAATTACTGTTACTCCAATGGCGATAGCCATTCCTATGATACCAAAAAAATTTCCTTGCCTTGATGTCTCTGGGGAAGACAAACCTCGTAATGCAAGTATAAATAAAACGCCTGAAACTAAATAAAAAACGGCTAATAAATTTGGAGACATTTTTATTTACCTTTCTTTTTCTTTTTGTACATTGCTAACATTCTGTGAGTAACCAGGAAGCCGCCGAAAATGTTTACAGCAGCCAATATAATGGCTAAATATCCAAAAATATTTGCCGTATCAAAAATGTTTCTATTATCACCTGCCAGTGCAGCAATTATAGCTCCAACTATTATTACAGATGAAATCGCGTTTGTAACAGACATTAGTGGAGTATGTAGAGATGGAGTAACACTCCATACTACATAGTAACCAACAAAAATGGCTAAAACAAAAATACTTAATCGAAAAATAAAGGGATCAATTTCCATATACTATTTTATAAGTGTCTTACTTATAATCTCATCTTCCATATTAATATTTATTTTTTTATTTTTATTATCATAAAGATTTAACACAAAATTATATAAGTTTTTTGCATATAAATTTGATGCAGATACTGGTAATTTATTCAATATCGTACTTTCTCCGACTATAATTACACCGTTATTTTCGACTATTTCGTCTGCTTTTGTAAAAGCCGCGTTTCCACCTTGTGATGCAGCCAAATCAAAAATTACTGATCCAGGTTGCATGTTGTTAATCATACTTTCATTTAATATTTTTGGTGCCTTTTTTCCTGGAATAAGAGCTGTGCAGATAACAATATCAATTTTTTTAAGAGTTTCAGCTAGAAGTTCTTCTTGCTTTTTTTTAAAATCCTCACTCACCTCTTTCGCGTACCCACCTTCGGTTTCTAAATTTTCAGACCCCTCAACTGTTAAAAACTTACCACCTAAACTTTCAACTTGCTCTTTTGAAGCTAATCTTACATCTGTTGCAAAAACAATGGCACCCATTCTTTTTGCTGTTGCAATCGCCTGCAAACCAGCAACTCCAGCACCAACAATTAGAACTTTAGATGCAGGCACTGTACCTGCTGCAGTCATCATCATCGGTATAGCTTTCTTAAACAAAGCAAAAGAGTCAACAACCGCTTTATATCCAGCAAGGTTTGCCTGGGAAGACAATATATCCATAGATTGTGCTCTTGTTATTCTTGGTAATAATTCTAGAGAAAAAACTGAGAATTTCATTTTTATGCTATCAATTATTTCTTTGTTATTATTTACATCAAAGTTTCCAATTAAAATATTTTTTTCCTTAAAATTTATAAAATTATCTTTGCTAGGCAAACTTACTTGTAAAAGGATATCTGATTTTTTAATGATATCTTCTTTTTTTTCAATTTTACAACCCACTTGAGTAAAATCACTATCATTTATTCCAAGATGATCTCCTATATTATTTTCAATAATTACTTCAAAACCTGATGCTATATATTTTTTAGAAATTTCCGGAGTAATAGATATTCTTTTTTCTTTATCTTTATTTTCTGAAATTGATCCAATTATCATAAAAAAATCCTAATTACTTTTGTCTAGCTTTATACTTTGGATTTTTTTTATTAATTATATAAACTCTTCCTCTTCGTCTAACTAATTTAGAGTTTTGATCTCTTTTTTTAATGGATTTTAAGGAACTTTTTACTTTCATAATTAATAGCCTGGCAATGTCCTACTCTTCCATGTCTTAAGACAAAGTACCATCGGCGCAGAAGGGCTTGACTTCCGAGTTCGGAATGGGATCGGGTATAACACCTTCGCAATAATCACCAGGCACGTGATTTATAATAAAATTTTTTCAAAATGCAATTAATATTTGATTAATTATTAGCTACAAAATGGCTTATGTAATCTTTCAGCTCTTTTTTACCGAAATATCTATATACTTTATTTGAGAGATTCATATTCGTCAAAGCAGATGCGTACCTTTCCCCTGCTCTAGATGGAAGAAACTTAATTTTTTTTTTGAATAATTTTGCCACCTGTAAGATGGTATAACTTTTTCTGTGAGATATACTATAATGTCTTCTTAAATTTTTTTTCCAAGCTATAAAACAAATTTCAATGGTATCATCTATATGTGTAAAACGTCTCGATTGAGTACCAGGTCTAACAACAGGCAAGGGTTTGTTTTTTTTAAAATTTTCCTCAAATATTCCAATTACTGTTGCCATACTTCCTTTTGAAATTTGCATTGGTCCATATACATTATAAAAATAAATTATTTCATAATTGAAGTTAAACCATTTTTTTAAATTTTCTAATAATTCTAAATTTTTTGCTTTTGTAAAAGCATAAGGCGATAAGTTTTTATCTTTACCTTTATTTCCCAAAGAGGCTGAAGTAGCGCTATAGACTAATTTTATTTTGTTAATTAAACAAAAATTGAAAACTGCATTACTGCCAACAGAGTTTGAGCTTATACATTTGTCCATTTTTAGAAAGCTTTGATAAATTCTCGCAAATTCCCCAAAATGAAAAATAACTAAAATTTTATTTGGTTTTTTTAATATTTGAAAAATATTTTTTGTATGTGATTTAATATATCTAATTCTTTTATTTTTTATATGATTTTTTTTTGTACCAGAGCTATAGTCGTCAATTGAAATAATTTTAAATTTAGTTTTTTTTAACAATAATTTAATTAAATTTGATCCAACAAAACCAGCTCCTCCTGTTACTACAATAAGATTTTTCATGTAATATT
>CACHYG010000035.1 GCA_902584015.1 uncultured Pelagibacteraceae bacterium | reverse complement strand
ATTTCTTTTTGAAGACATCTATCTTGTCAACAAATTGTATAAAATCTTTTTCTTCTCTAAAGTTTCTATAAACTGATGCAAATCTTACGTACGCAACAGGATCAAGATCTTTAAGACCCTCCATAACCATAGTGCCGATTGTTGATGATGAAATCTCACTCTGTCCAAGTTCCTCTAATGATCTTGAAATTTTTGTAATAAACTTTTCAACAGTGTCAGTGTCTATTGGTCTTTTCTTTAATGCTATATAAATAGATTTAGATAGTTTTTCTCTGTCGAAAGCTGATTTTCTTCCATTTTTTTTTACTACCATTAATTCTCTAAACTGTATCCTTTCAAAGGTAGTAAATCTCTCCCCGCATGAGCACAATCTTCTTCTTCTAATTGCAGTTCCATCCTCGGTAGGGCGTGAATCAACAACAGAAGTTTCTCCTTTTTTTTCGCACGGACAGATCATAAATTTTGTTTTTAAGTATTATCTTAAATGCTTATATATAGGGAAGTTTGAACAAAGATCTACAACTTCTTTCCTAACCTCAGCTTCTACTTTACTGTTATCTTGCGGATTTTCTGACAATCCTTTTATGACTTTTGTGATCAAATTACCAACTTTTTCAAATTCCTTTAAACCAAAACCTCTAGTGGTTGCAGCTTGTGATCCTAACCTAATTCCCGATGTAACCATTGGGCTTTCTGTATCAAAAGGTATTCCATTTTTATTACATGTAATATTTGCTCTTGATAAACTATCTGCAGCTATATTTCCCTTTACGTTAAAAGGTCTTAGATCAACTAACATTAAGTGTGTGTCAGTACCACCAGAATAAATTTTAAAACCATTATTCTTTAAAGTTTCTGCTAACATTTTTGCATTTGCTAAAACTGAACTAATGTATTCTCTAAATTCAGGTTTTAATGCCTCAAGAAATCCTACAGCTTTAGCAGCAATTATATGCATTAACGGTCCACCTTGATATCCAGGAAAAACAGCTGTATTAAATTTTTTAGCGAGATCTTCGTGATTGGTCAAAATAATTCCACCTCTTGCACTTCTAAATACTTTATGCGTGGTAGAAGTAACTACATGAGCATGATCAACAGGATTAGGATAACCTTTACCAGCTACCAAGCCAGAAAAATGAGCCATGTCAACCATTAGGTATGCTCCAATTTTATCACAAATTTCTCTAAATCTTTTAAAGTCAATAACTCTTGAATATGCACTAGCTCCAGCAATAATTAATTTAGGTTTATGCTCCAGTGCCGTTTTTTCTATTAAATCATAATCAAGAAGTTCAGTTTTTTTATCAACATCATAAGAAATAGCGTTAAACCATTTTCCAGACATAGATATTTTTAAACCATGTGTTATATGCCCTCCTGAGTCTAAACTCATACCCATGAATGTATCGCCAGGTTTTAATAAAGCCAAGAAGACTGCTCCATTTGCTTGTGCACCTGAATGTGGTTGCGAATTAGCAAATTTACAGTTAAACAATTTTTTTAATCTTTCATTAGCTAATGACTCAGCTACGTCTACATGTTCACAGCCATTATAATATCTTTTTCCAGGGTAACCTTCAGCGTATTTGTTTGTTAAAACTGAACCTTGTGCTTCAAGAACAGCTTGGGAAACAATATTTTCAGATGCAATAAGTTCTATATGATTTTGTTGTCTTATAAGTTCATCTGTTACAGCTTTATAAACTTCTGGATCTGTTTCAGATAATTTTTTCTCAAAAAAATTTTTATAATCTACATTTAGATATTTACCTTCACTTGACATACTTGCTCCTATATCTTTTTAACTCTTCTTAAATGCCTTCCACCTTCAAATTTCGTATTCAAAAAAGCGCTAATAAATTTCATAGCCTTATTTTTTGAAATTAATCTAGAACCTAATGTAATAACATTTGCATCATTATGCAATCTAGATAATTTAGTTGATTTGAGGCTAAAGCATTGAGCAGCTCTAATATTTCTGTGTTTATTCGCCGCTATACTCATCCCTGTACCTGAACCACAGATTAAAATACCTACATAATTATTATTTTTTTTGACATTTTCTGCCAATTTATGTGCATAATATGGGTAATCAACACTCTTAGTAGAAAATGGACCTAAATCTTCAAATTTAAATTTTTTTTTAACTAAAAAGTCTACTATTTTTTTTTTTAATAAATAACCCGCGTGATCTGAAGAAATGAAAATTTTTCTCAAGCTAATATTATATATAAATTTAATTAAATTTATAGTCTAAAACACAAGCTACAAGATGAACCCTATTTTCCTCACCACCATTGAAAGCATTGTGATATTTTAGATTATTTGTAACCCATACAGATCCGTCAGCAGGCATATGTTCAGCTCTTTTATCTATAACCATAATGGCTCCTGGATTTGTATAAATTGGTATATGTAATCTAGGTTCAGGGTCTCTGTGCCAACTAAGTGTTGATCTTGGTTCTTTCAGTAACAATCTAACTCTACCAAGTTTATATTTTTTTGATAATTCGTCATAAACTTCTTTGAAATAAGTATGCTCAAATTCTTTTACAAATTCAGTATACTTACTTTCATCTATTTTTACATCTCGTGAAACTTCTACTCCAGTTGCATCAGGTTTTGTCCAATAGACACCTCTAACTTTATTTCCCTTAATAGAGTCTGGGTCACCTGGAATTTGATTAAGAGATATACCAGCAAAGTGTGGTATTCCTAAGCTAGTATCAAAACCTTTAATTTTTAAAACTTCATTACATGCATTTCTTAATTTATCGATGTTAAATTTAATATCTTGTTTTTGGAAATCACCAACAAGGTTCTTTGCAGAATGTTTATTTAGAGGTGTAACGTTATTCATGTAAAAATTAATACTTTATTTCTTCTTATAATACATATAACTATTGTCGCATATAAAAAAATTATTGAGAATGATTATCACTGGAAAATATCCGCAGCTAAGATTAAGAAGAAATCGTTATCACAAATGGTCTAGAAAATTGATAACAGAGAATAATTTATCTGTAAACGACCTTATTTTGCCAATATTTATTATAGATGGTAAAAACAAAAAAATACCTGTCAAAACGATGCCAGGCGTTTTTAGATATTCGCTTGATAAATTAAATTTAGTTGTTCAATCAGCAATATATTTAGGTATACCAATGGTAGCTCTTTTTCCCTATACTAAAAGGTTTCTAAAAAACCCACTAGGAACAGAATCTTTAAATCCAAATAATTTGGTTTGTAGAGCATGTAGACAAATTAAAAAAAAATTTAAAAACAAAATAGGAATTATGTGTGATGTTGCGCTAGATCCTTATACATCACATGGACATGATGGGGTTTTTTTAAAAGATGATGTAGATAATGATGAAACGGTAAAAATCTTATCAGAACAAGCTTTAATTCATGCATCAGCAGGATGTGATGTATTAGCACCATCAGATATGATGGATGGAAGAATTGGTGTAATACGTAGAAAATTGGACAAGAATGGTTTCAAACATGTACAAATTATATCTTACGCAGTTAAATATGCCTCAAATTACTATGGCCCTTTCAGAGATGCTGTGGGATCAAAGAATTTACTAAAAGGAGACAAAAAAACATATCAGATGGATTTTAAAAATTCTGATGAAGCTTTAAGAGAAGTTACCCTTGATATAAAAGAGGGAGCAGATATGATTATAGTTAAACCTGGCTTACCTTACTTAGATATTATACAAAAAATAAAAAACAAATATAAAATTCCCATCGTAGCTTATCAAGTTTCTGGTGAATATAGTATGATATGTAACTCAATTGAAAAAAAAATACTTAACCAAGAAGCAATTATGGAGACTCTTATAAGCTTTAAAAGAGCTGGAGCAAATGCAATAATTACTTATTTTGCTGATAAAATAGCGAAAAA
>CACHYG010000034.1 GCA_902584015.1 uncultured Pelagibacteraceae bacterium | reverse complement strand
TAAAATTTTTGAAATAAATATTTTTGATTAAATTATTCTGATGTTTTGATAAATTATGATTAACATCAATAATTTTACATCTCAATTTTTTGTTTTTAAGAAACTTTTTGAAAGCAGGCTCTTTTTTGTTAATGAAAGCTATATCATTGCTGTTTAATGAGAAAATCATTTTAAATTTAGTTTTAAGATAATTGTAAAAAGTTTTATGCCTTTCCAGATGGTCGGGAGAAATGTTAAGTAAAATACCGAAATTTGGTTTAAAAATTCTACTATATGAAATTTGATATGAAGAAATTTCTATAATAAAGACTGTTTTTTTTGAAATTTTTTTTTCTTTTAAAGCTGCATTACCAATATTTCCAATCAATCTTGAGTCTATTTTGCTTTTGTTTAGTATATCATTTAATAATTTAGCGGTCGTAGATTTGCCATTAGTTCCAGTAACTGCTATTTTTAAATTTTTTGGGTATTCTGAGTAAAAAACATCTAAATCTGTACAAATTTTTGATTTATTTTGTTTAAGAAAATTTTTTAAAGGACATTTTAAAATATCAATACCTGGGCTTATAATTATATGGTCAAATTTAATTTTATAGATTTCTTTTTTTGAAATTAAAAATTTTTTAAAATTATTTAATTTTAATTTTTTTAAGTTATCATCAAAACATCTGACAACGTTTTTAACCTTTAAATGATTTAAACATGATATTCCGGAAATCCCCATGCCATATATTAAGATCTTTTTTTTTAAGTATAGATCCTTTTTTAATATCATTATCTAAATTTAAGAGTTGCTAAACCAATCATTGCTAAAATTATTGCTACTATCCAAAATCTAATAACAACTGTGGACTCAGGCCATCCTTTTTTTTCGTAATGATGATGAATCGGAGCCATTTTAAAAATTCTTTTTCCTGTCATCTTAAATGAGACAACTTGTACAATTACTGATACTGCTTCTAAAACAAATAGACCTCCAGTTATAGCTAAAACTATCTCATGCTTGGTAATTATACCTACTGCACCTAATGATCCACCAAGTGATAAAGATCCGGTATCTCCCATAAATATCTTAGCTGGAGGTGCATTAAACCATAAAAAACCTAGGCAGGATCCGATTATAGCACCAAGAAACACTGATACCTCTCCCACATCTTTTATATATGGAATTTGTAAATACTCTGAAAAAACTATGTTACCAGTAACATAACTAATAAACGCAAAACATCCCGCAACTAATATAACCGGGACAGTGGCAAGACCATCAAGCCCGTCAGTTAAATTAACCGCATTTGAAGAGCCAACTATTATAAATATTGCAAACGGAATGAAAAACCAACCTAAATTTATAATTAAATTTTTAAAAAAAGGGAAATATAAATTTTTTAAATCTTGGTTCTCTGAAAAATAAGTTAAAAATAATATTCCTATTAAAGCAATAAGCATTTGGGAAATTAATTTAAATTTAAAAGAAATACCTGATGAATTTTTATATTTTACTTTTTTATAATCATCAAAAGCCCCTAATAGACCATAACTACCAACAATATAAATTAGGAATAATATATAAATATTTTTTAGATCTCCCCAAAGTAGTATACCAGCGAATAATCCTATTAATATTAATACACCTCCCATAGTGGGGGTTCCAATTTTTTTGATTATGTGTTGATCTGGACCATCCTCTCTGATTGGATCTAAAATTTGCCTCGTAGAAAAAAAATTTATGAAAGGATTACCGATTAAAAAAACTACCAGTAATGAAGTAAATACAGTTAATCCAGTTCTTACAGTTAAATATTTGAAAACATTTAAAAAAGAATAACTATCTATAAGATCTAAAATTAATAAATATAACACTAAATTTTACCTCTTAAAGTTTCCACAATCTTATTAAGACCAGTTGAGTTTGATCCTTTAATCATTAGATAATCATTATTATTTAAATCTCTAACAATCAAATCAAAAATATCAGATTTATTTTGTAAAATTCTTCCTTTCATATTATTTTTAATATCTTTGAAAGTTTCAATTACATCTTTTCCATAAATATGAATTTTACTTATTTTTGAACTATTTAATGTTGATGAAATATCTCTATGCAGTTTTTTTGAATGTCTACCAAGTTCTAACATATCACCCATTAAAAAGTGTTTTTTTTTATGTTCTATTGGCGAGTTACTGAAATTTGAAATTGCGCTTGAGAGAGATAAAGGATTTGAATTGTAACTTTCATCGATAAGAAAAAATTTTTTGTTTTTATATTTAATTTTTGAAATATTTCCTCTCCCAACTGGAATACTGAAATCTTCAAAAAAATTTATATTTAAACTATTAGTTTTTCTTAAAATTGATAAAACGGCTAAAGTAGAAAGGATGTTTTTTATATAATTCATGTATTTATATCTTATTTTAAAGACTTTGCTTTCACCAAAAATTTTAACTTTGATTTTGAAATAATTTCCAAACTTCTTTATTTTTAAAAATTTTATGTTTGATCCATCAGAAAAACCAAATGTAATTATATTCAAGTTTCGTTTAGTAGCTATTTTTTTATGAAACGAAAAAAAACCATCGTCTGCATTTAATACTATATAACCATCACTTTTAATATTATTGATAATCTCAGATTTTGCTTTAGCAATCTGAAAAATATTTTTAAAATTTTGAGCATGTGCATAGGATACATTTGTGATTATTCCAATATCAGGTTTTACTAAACTTGATAAAAAATCAATCTCACCTTTCTTATCCATTCCAATCTCAAATATTCCGTAGTTATTATTTAATTTTAAGTTGAATAAGCTCAGTGGAACACCATATTTATTATTAAATGATTTTGGGGATGAACTTACTTTTCCAATTTTATTTAAACTACTTGATACTAATTCTTTTACAGAAGTTTTTCCGCAACTTCCTGTGATCCCGATTATTTTACCTAAGAAATTATCTCGAATCTTCAAAGATGTTTTTGTCAAAAAATCCAAGGTGTTTTTAACTTTTATTAGATTTTTTTTATTATTTGTTACTTCTTTAGCTCTATCAGTTACAACTATTGATGCTCCATTTCTAATCGATTCAGATATATAATTATTTCCATCGTTTTTTTTACCTTTTATTGCGAAAAATATATCATTTTGTTTTATATCCTTTGAATTTATAGATGCCCGGTTCAATTTCGTTAATCTTGAAATTTTTCGATTATCTACGCACTCTTTCAAAAGATTAACTTTTATATTATTTGAGAGAGATTTATTTCTGATTTTAATCGAATTTATTATTACTTGTTTATCCGAAAAGAAAATCTTTTTTTTTCCAAAATCTTGTGTATTTTCATGACCTTTTCCTGATACCATTAAAATATCATTTGAGTTCAGATTATTTATAGCAGCTTTTATTGCCTCTTTTCTATTTGGTATCTCGAAAAGTTTATTTTTATCTATTTTTTTTTTAATTTCTTTCCTAATATTTTTTGGGTTTTCGTGACGAGGATTGTCATCTGTTAAATAAATTTTACTACAATATTTATTTGCTATTTTTCCAATTATTTGTCGCTTAGATTTATCTCTATTTCCACCACATCCAATAACTAAAGATATTTTTTTTCCATTAAATTGATCTTTAAGACTCTCTAAACATAGTTTTAACGCATTAGGAGAATGTGCATAATCCAATAAACAGAGTGCATTATTTTTAAGCATTCCTATTCTTTCTAATCTTCCGCTTACTGGATGAATTTTATTTAGTACTTTTACGATCTGTTCGAATTTAAGATTTTTGTCTTCAGCAGCTAAGATCGCCATAAAAAGATTTTTAATTTGTATCTTACCAATTTAAGTAAAAAGAAAATTTCATATTTTTGTATTTAATTTTTAAAAACTGTTTTTCACCAATATATTTATGATTTAAAATTTCAATATCTCCAGTTTGGTTTGATATTT
>CACHYG010000033.1 GCA_902584015.1 uncultured Pelagibacteraceae bacterium | reverse complement strand
AGCAAGTCGTCTGGCGGTTCAAGTGGAGGTGCAAGTTCTGCTGTTGCTGCTCAATTAATTCCATTCGCTGATGGTACAGATCAAATGGGTTCATGTAGGAGTCCTGCTGCATATTCTAATATATACGGTTTTAGACCAACTCCAGGAGTTATTGCTTCTGCTAGATCAGATAATCAAAAAAATATTCCTATTTTAACCACTCCTGGTTTTTTATCTAGAACACCAGACGATATGACAATTATTTTAGATAGTGTAACAGGAAAACACAATTTGGATCCATACTCTTTCGAATTAAAATCTAATTTTAAAGACTTTGAAATAAAAGATTCAGAAATTAAAAATATTAAAATAGGATGGTTATCTAATATTAATAATAATTATAAATGTGAAAATGAAATTTTAGAAATTTGTGAAAAAAAACTAATTGAGTTAAATAAGCAAAATATAAAAATAGATTTTTTGAAACCAGATATTAATACTGATGAATTATGGGACTCGTGGTTAACATTCAGATCAAGAAGTATATTTATGGATATTGGAGCTATGAATATTAAAGATATTGATGAAATGACTTTTCAGGCAATTTGGGAGTACAATAAGGGAAAAACTATTAAAGATAATGATATTCATATTGCAATAGAAAAAAGAAAAAGGTCTCTTAATGATATAAATCAGATATTTAAGGATTACGATTTTTTAGCTTTACCATCAGCACAAGTATTTCCATTTAAAAAGGAATTAAATTACCCAGAAAAAATAAATGATTTTAATTTAGATACTTATCATCGATGGATTGAAGTTTTTATATTATCAAGCCTTTTAGAATTACCAACCATAACAGTTCCAGTTGGTTTTAATAAAAATAAACTACCAATGGGCATGCAAATAATAGGAAAAAAGAACGATGATTTAAAAGTACTTGCATTTGCAAGAAAATACGAACAAATGTTCAATTATTCAAAAATAAAACCAGAAATATAATAATTAATGCAAAGACATCCTCATCATTTTAAAATTGCACTTGCTTTAGCATTTTCTGCTGGTGCTTGGGGAATTTATTGGCTCCCTCAACGCACACTGGAAGCTGGAGGATTAACTGGCGGATGGGGAACAATTGCCCAGATGGTAATCGGAGTATTATTGTTGTTACCAATTGCTCTCTGGAGAGTTTATAAAAAAAAAGGAAGTGGCTTCGAGCTCCCATTAACAGGATTATTGGTCGGCGGTGGTTTTATTTGTTATGCACTAAGTTTTCTATTAACAGATGTAATAAGAGCTTTAATACTTTTTTACATGACTCCTATTTGGACTACTATTTTTGAAATCTTATTTTTAAAAAGAAGACCTGGCTGGCAAAGAGCCGTTACACTTTCGCTGGCTCTCGCTGGCTTATGGATAGTTTTTAGTAAAGATGCAATTATACCTTTACCGCAAAATGCTGGGGATTGGATAGCTCTTGTTGGAGGAGCAATTTTTGCAGGAGGAATGATAAGACTTGAGGTTGTAAAGACTGATGGAGTATTCCCGATTATATTTTCATTTTTCTTCTATGGAACATTATTTAACATTGTGGCTGGTTTTTTATTAGTTGATTATTTGGGTGAAACACCACCAATAGAGTCTTTTATTCCAATGGCAATGTTCTTAATTGTTTTGTCATTATTTTATTTCATTCCTACAGGAATTGTTATTCTTTGGGCACCAAGCAAACTAGGTGCTGGACTATGCTCAATTCTTTTTCTAACAGAAATAGTCGTTGGAGTTGTAAGTTCTAGTATATTAACTGATGAACCTTTTGGATGGAGAGAAATAATTGGAAGTTCAATGATTATTCTAGGTGGAATTTTAGCTGTTGCTCTTGCTCCTAAAGAGGAGCAAAAAATTACCACTTAATATTTGGTATCCACTAAATCAATCAACATATCAATCATATCTACTTTGTAACTTTCTTTTGTTGCTGATTTAGTTTCTAAAACAGAAAAAAATGCTGCTACGTTCCCTGTTTTTAGATTTACAGCTAAAAATTGACCGCCATAACCAGAATGACCGATCATATTTCCAGATACCATAGTAGAGTTAGAATAATATAAATATTTATTATTTGATAAATTCATATATTTTGGACCAACACTTTTTAAAGTTCGGTCTAAAAAAGAACTTGAGCCAATCCTCCTATTTCCAACTCCTTTACCTTTTCTTGCAAATAAAAGACCCATTCTTAAAAAATCTCTTGTTATCAAACATCCTCCCCCTGACATCCAAGGCATACCATATCTGTCAGATGCAATATAAAGCCCATCTTCAAACCCAGCTGCCTCAACTGCTCTTAACATCCAATGTCTTAATGATTTACCGCTGATTTTTTCAACTATTAATCCTATAACATCGGTATTTGCAGATTTATAAAGAGCTAAATTACTTTTGTTTTTTAAATTTTTATTTTTTTTTGATTTAATAGTATTTAAATAATTTTCCTGACTTAAATGCGTTTCACCACTTTTTGGCAGTCTCCATCCACCAACAGGCTCATGTAAAAAAGATGAGGAGTATGCCTTGGTGTAATCTTCTGTGTAGGCATTTATTACATTCATATTTAATACGTCTTGTACTTTGGCACTGGCATATCCACTCCCAATTTTTGGAAGGTAGTAAGATACTTTTTTATCAAGATTTATAGATTTATTATTTAATAATTCTCCAACGAAAAGATTAACAAACATTTTTGTTATAGACATTATCGTTTGAGGTTGATTTTCTGAAAAATCTTTAGCGTATTTTTCAAAATAAATATTTTGTTTATTTCCAACTATTAAAGAGCAAAAAGACTTCTGTTTAGTCATTTTTTTTACCAGTAGCTTTTTATAGATTGTATCTTTATATTTTTTTTTTAATTTTAAAACCAAATCTGATCTTAAAAATAATCCATATCTATTTATTTTGTGAAGATTTCTATAACCATGTCTTCTAGTTTTAGGGAGATTCCACACAGCTTTATTATCTTTGACTGTTGCTAATTCAGGATTCTTATATGATATTATTTTAGTCAAATTTTAATAAAGTTAATCAAATTTCAAAGATTTTTTTTGTTCATATTTTTGATGATATCCTTCAGCCTTACAATAATTTTTCTCTTTTGAAACTTTGGTAGAAACTTTACCACCAAGTTTATTATTCATTTCCTCTAAAACTTTTTCTGCAATTTTTTTTTCTTCATCATTATTATAAAAAATTTCAGATCTATATTGAATCCCCACATACGTACCCTGACGGTTTACTTGAGTAGAGTCGTGTAATTTAAAAAAAAGTCTCACCATATCTTCATATGATTTAACTTTTTCATCATACTCTACTTTAACAACTTCAATATGACCAGTATCTCCACCACATACTGCTTTATAAGTGACGTTTGGTTCGTCTCCGCCGCAATAACCACACTCAGTAGAAATTACTCCTTCAATACCTTCGTACTTAGTTTCATCCCAAAAGCAGCCAATACCACCAATAAACGTCTTCATATTTTTATTTTATATTAATTTTTTAGAATTGAAATTGCTTTTATCTCTTCAACTCCAATACCACAGCAACCACCAATAATTTGTGCCCCACTATCAATCCATTTTTTTGCACTTTTAACATAATCACTTGGCTTAATATCATCAGTAAACTTCCATTCTGGTTTAACAAAGTGTCCTCTGTTTGGATAAGCGCCAATTGTATTATTATGATTATTTTTTAGTATCTTAACTGCTTCTTCAGTTACACTCATGTTTGAGTGCGCAACAAGTATTGGTCCTGAATGAAATTTTTTAAATCTATGTAATGAATCTTCAAGTTCCTCATAAACTTGAGGATCTTTATGAGACACATCATCATCATATCCAAGATGAATATTTTTATTTTTATCAAATACACAGGATATTGATAACCACGTTGGTAATTTTAAATTACTTGAACATTCAATTAAAGTTTCAACAATGTCAGCTTGTGACGACATAGCTTCAAGAATAATTAAATCTACTCCTGTATTTGACAAAATTTTTAAGTGTTCATCAAAA
>CACHYG010000032.1 GCA_902584015.1 uncultured Pelagibacteraceae bacterium | reverse complement strand
GGATCAAAATTTTTAAAAAATGAAATCAATTGTAACTTAAAAGGCGAATATTCATCTGCATTTATTAATGGAGTATTTTCATTAGATTCAGATAAACATCATGAAATTAGGACATCAATTAATCACATGGTTGAAAATACAAAAAGTTATCAGCTAATTAAAAGTGTTCTTGATGATAAATCTAAGTCTGTATATCAGGGTAAAATTTATGTTAGTCCAGATGCACAGAAAACTGATGGTTACCAATTAAGTAAATGTATTTTATTGGATAAAAACACTGAGTTTAACGCAAAACCTGAACTTGAGATATATGCTGATGATGTAAAATGTTCACATGGCTCTGCATCTGGTAGTCTTAACGAAAATTCAATATTTTATTTAAGATCTAGGGGACTAAATTACAAACAGGCTAAAAAACTTTTAATAAGTGGTTTTTTTCTCGACGTGATTGAAAAGATTACTGATGAAGAAATAAAAAATTTTATTAAAAAAACTATGGAATTAAATCAATGAACATAAATAATATAAAAAAACAGTTTCCTATATTTAATAATAAAGTTCATAATAACGATCTAGTATACCTTGATAGTGCGAACTCATCACAGAAACCGCAAATGGTCGTCGATAGGATTTATGATTTTTATACAAAAGAGTTTTCTAATGTCGGAAGAAGTGTGCATTATTTAGCTGTCGCAGCAACAAATCTTTATGAAAACACAAGAATAATGATGCAAAAGTACATAAACGCCAAAGATCCTAATGAAATTGTATTTACTAAAGGCGCAACTGAAGCAATTAATTTAGTAGCAAACACATTTGGACAAAAGTTTTTAAGAGAAGGGGATGAGATACTTCTTACAGAATTAGAACATCACTCAAATTATGTTCCGTGGCATTACTTGAGAAAATTAAAGGGAGTTAAAATTAATTTTGCAGAAATAAATAATGATGGTGAAATAACTCTAGAAAGTATTGAAAAAAGTATAACACCTAAAACTAA
Source organism: uncultured Pelagibacteraceae bacterium (assembly GCA_902584015.1). Taxonomy (GTDB): domain Bacteria; phylum Pseudomonadota; class Alphaproteobacteria; order Pelagibacterales; family Pelagibacteraceae; genus Pelagibacter. The sequence continues at coordinate 3,790 of CACHYG010000032.1, read as the reverse complement.
AATGATTGCGATCACACATCTATCAAATGTTACTGGAGCAATTTTGCCCATTAAAGAAATTACATCTTTGGCTCACTCAAAAAATATACCTATTTTGATAGATGGCTGTCAGGGAGCTCCTCATTTAAAATTAGACATGCAAGATATAGATTGCGATTTCTATGCAATTTCATGCCATAAAATGTATGGACCAACTGGTCTAGGTGTGCTTTATGCAAAAAAAAAATGGCTTGATAATTTACCACCATATCAAGGTGGAGGAGGTATGATTAGAGAAGTAAAAAAAGAAGGTATATCTTTCGGTGATCTTCCAAACAAATACGAAGCTGGAACTATGGCAACAGCCCAAGTAATTGCATTTGGAGAGTCTATAAAGTTTTTAAATCAAATAGGCATTGAGAATATTGAAAAGCATGAAAGTGAACTTACAAAATATGGCGAAGAAGTATTAAGAAAAAATAACTCAGTTAAACTTGTTGGTAACCCAAAAAATAAAGGATCTGTATTATCGTTTACTTTGGATGGAATACATGCGCATGATATCGCAACTATCTTAGATGAGGATGGAGTAGCCATTCGAGCAGGTCATCATTGTTGCCAAATATTACATGATAAACTTGGATTATCAGCTACAGCAAGAGCATCACTAGGCGTATATAATACTAAAGATGATTTAGATAAATTAAACGACTCAATTAATAAATGTAAAAAAATATTTGATAGATAATGGATTTAAAAGAGTTATATCAGGAAATAATTTTGGATCATGGCAAGAATCCAAGAAACTTGCGTAAAACAGAAAATTTCAATAAAGATGCCAAGGGTCACAATCCATTATGTGGAGACAAAGTACATATTTTTTTAAAAATTGACGAAAATAAAAATATTTCAGACATATCTTTTGAAGGAAGTGGATGCGCAATATCAATGGCCTCAGCATCTATAATGACTGATTTAATGAAAGAAAAAAAAGAAAAAGAGGTAAAAGAATTAGTGGACGATTTTCTTCAAATGATAAAAGCAAGCCCTGAAATGAAAACTAAAATTATTAGCGAAAACGAGAAAACAAAACTCATGTCTCTTTCTGGGGTAAAACAATACCCTATGCGTGTTAAATGTGCTACTTTAGCATGGCACACATTGACATCTGCAATGAGTAATTCTGAAGAAGAAACAAATACAGAAAAGATTGATTAAAATGGAATTAAAAAATCAAATAATTAACGAAATAAAGAAGATTTATGATCCAGAAATCCCAGTGAATATATATGAGCTTGGTTTAATTTATGATATAAATGTTGAAAAAGACAATATAGTAAAAATTAAAATGACCCTAACTACACCAAACTGTCCAGTTGCTGAGAGTTTACCTAAGGAAGTTAAGGATAGTGTTAAAGAAATTAAAAACGTTAAAGATGTTGATTTAGAGCTTGTTTGGGATCCGCCATGGGATAAGTCAATGATGTCAGAAGCAGCAAAACTGGAGTTAAATTTATGACCCAAATAATATCTCTTAGTGATAGAGCGGCGGAAAGAATTAAAGAAATAATGTCAAAGGATCAAAAGTCTTTAGGAGTAAGAGTAGGAGTTAAAAGTGGTGGCTGCGCAGGTATGGAATATGTAATGGAGTATGCAAAAGAAAAAAACTTGAACGAAGAGTTAATTGAAGATAAGGGAGTTAAAGTTTTTATAGATCCTAAAGCAGTAATGTATTTGTTGGGTACGCAGATGGATTATAAAAAAGATAAATTTTCATCATCTTTCGTTTTTAATAATCCAAATGAAACAGAACGTTGTGGATGCGGAGAGTCTTTTAAAATAGATTAAGTTTTATCAAATAGATTAATGGTTGTTTTTTTTTAATTTACTTAATAACCTAAGTTTCTTTTATGAAAAAAAATGCCTATAAAGCTAATTTTTTAGAAAAATTAAAATCTATATCTAAACGGGAGGCAAATTTATTTTTCTCTCTATGCGAAGACCAGAGTGAGGTAATTAAAACTAAACGGTTTAAGGAAGTTTTATTAAACTCAGGTTTGAAATCCAATGACAATAGATTATATAAACTTTTTCAAAAATTAGATGCCCATGGTGACAAAATTGTATTTGAAGACTTTGTTGAGATTGTTCGAACTTCTGAATTGCTCGTTGAAAAAGCCTTACGCGGTGAATTAGCAATACCTGACTTTGGTGATTTTTCAAAAAATTTAGATAGCATGTTTGAAGATGTAAAAAAAATTAAGTCTGGAGAATTGGCTTCATACATCCCACCATTGGCTGAGGTTGATCCTGATCAGTTTGGTATTGCGATTGTTACAACAGATGGTCAAATATATCAAAGAGGTGACTGTAATGTTGATTTTTCAATCCAATCTATGTGCAAACCTTTTAATTATTGTTTTGCAATGGAAAAATTAGGTTTGGAAAAAGTTCATCAACATGTTGGTCAAGAACCTTCAGGTAGACAATTTGATGATCTAACTTTGTTAGCAAGAACAGCTATAGGTAATTTAGATGGAAAATTTGATCGTGTGCCTTTTAATCCAATGGTTAACGCTGGCGCCATAATGACAGCAGGTCTTATAGGTCCAGAAGAGTCACACAGTCAAAGATTAAGATACATTAGACAACAGTTTGGAAGATTAATAGGTTGGTCACCAAAAGACGAATTTAACGCAGAATTGCCAAGATTTAATAAGGATATGGCACGGCAAGAAAACTTTACAGGATATAACAACATTGCAATGGGTTATCTTTTAATGGCTACAGGTAATTTACCTCACACTAAAACTGAGCTACATAATGACATACATCCTGATGAAGATGAATTTGATTTTTATACAGAACCTGCTGTTACTGAAGCGCTTAAACTTTATTTTAGTATATGTTCATTAGAGATGACTTCTGTAGAATTCGCAACTGCTGCTGCTACACTTGCAAATAGTGGAGTGTGTCCTATTACACAAGATCGAGTGCTTAGCCAGAAAACTGTCAGAAACTGTTTACCTGTGCTGCAAACTAGTGGAATGTATAATGCTAGCGGTACCTTCTTTCAGCAAGTGGGATTACCAGCAAAAAGTGGAGTAGGTGGAGGAGTTTTATTGATAATTCCACGACTAATGGGAATATGTATTTTTTCTCCGCGTCTAGATAAACAAGGTAATAGTGTTCGTGGATTAGAAATGGCAAAAAAACTTACTTCAAAATATTTAGTTCATATTTTTGATGGTACAATGACTGATACTAGTAGATTAGATCCAAAATTACCCATTGCACGATGGCTTGCAAATAGTTGTGGAGAGGCGATTTGGGCTGCTAGCAATGGTAATATAAGAACTTTAGAAAGTTTAGTTAGTCAACAACGAGATCTTGCAGAAGGTGATTATGATTTTAGAACACCTTTACATCTTGCTTCAGCTGAAGGCCAATTAGAAGTTGTTAAATTTTTATTAGATCAAGGCGTTAAACCAAGAGCAGATCGATGGGGAGGATACCCTATCTCTGATGCAAGGAACAACAATCATCAAAAAATCGTAGAAATATTCGAAAAACTCAATATTAATTATACAGAGCCTTTTCATTTAGTTGAAAATTCAAAGGGTAAATCAGACAAAATTGCAAAATTTGATGATGAGCTGATGGTAATTGAATTACTTTTTGCTGCCACTAGAAATGATGTCGAGGGTATTCGTCATTTAGTTGCTAAAGGTGTCCCCATAAACGCTGGAGATTATGATTTAAGAACTGCTTTACATCTTGCGGCTGCCGAGGGCAGCCTGGAGGTCGTAAA
>CACHYG010000031.1 GCA_902584015.1 uncultured Pelagibacteraceae bacterium | reverse complement strand
AAAAATTTGTCAGTGGAAAATTATTTCTTAAAAATTTTCTACGTTTTAAGTTTTTCTTTTCAGAATATTTTTCAGTAACTTTTAAACTTTCATCTATTGAATAAAAATTCGTATCATCATAAAAGTCACTTATATCTATAAAGACAACCACATGGTTAAATTTAAAACCTTCATTTATTAAATAATTAATTTTTGATAAATATATTTTTGGTGAATATGATACTATTCCAAGGTTAGCAGTTTTATATCCAGATTTTTCTGAAAAAATTCCAACAAAACTTTCATCATATTCTATAGGCGTTCCTTCGGTGAAAGAGTCGCCAATAAATGCAAATTCAAATTTTTTATCAACCACTTCATTACACTTTGATTTAAATCCATGGTTGTTTGTACAAAGCTCATAAGTTCCTAGAAAGCTCACATTATTAGAGTACTGAATATTTGCTCTTAAAGTATGATGATATATTGGATGATCAATCCTTACTAATCTTTCATAGAATTGTGATTTTGCGAAATAATCATCAAAATATTTAAGGATTTTTGATCCAAAAAAAAAATCAATAATCAAGGAAAATATAAAAACAATGAGAAAAGTGTTTATTAAATCTAATATTTTCTTTAAAAAAATCATCTAAATAAATAATTTTTCAAAAAAATTATTGAATTTCATTGAAAAATAACAATTTTGTAGACTATTTTTAGCCAATTCTACAGTTTAAAATTTATTTCATTATAGCTATTATATAGATAGTTATGTTTGAAAAATTAGAGGATTTAGCTAAAAATAATAAAAAAATTTCTGACTTTCATATTAGAAGTGGATGGCCACTAGCATATAGACAAACGGGTGAGATACATAAAATACCTGAGGTGATGGTTAAAGCTCAAGACCTTCAAGATTTAATATCAACAAATTGTAACGAGATTGAGATGAAAAGATTTCAAGACACTCATGAGCTAGACTCATCTGTAACCTTAAGTGGATTAAGATTTAGAGCAAATTTTTACAAAACTATTCATGGTCCAGCAGCAGTTCTTAGAAGAGTAGAAAGCGTCATACCTTCGATGGAACAATTTGATCTACCTCCAGTCTTATATGATATAATAGACATGCATAAAGGTCTCGTTTTAGTAACTGGTCCGACTGGTTCTGGTAAATCAACTACACTTGCTGCAATTGTTAATGAAATAAATAAAACAAGAACATCAAATATTATTACTGTTGAGGATCCAGTAGAATTTATCCATAAAGATTTAAAAAGTATTGTCTCGCATAGAGAAGTAGGCAAACAAACGCAAACATTTGCAACTGCATTAAAAGCAGCATTACGAGAAGATCCAGATGTAATATTGGTTGGTGAGATGAGAGATCTAGAAACAGTCTCATTAGCGTTGACTGCAGCTGAAACAGGTCACCTTGTATTTGGAACCCTTCACACTAGCGGCGCACCAAGTACAATTAATAGAATTATCGACGTATTTCCACCAGAGCAACAAGCACAAATCAGAGCGCAAATTTCAACTTCACTAAAAATGGTTGTAACTCAAAGACTTCTAAAAACTAAAGATGGCCAAGGTAGATGTGGTGCCTTTGAAGTGATGAAGTGTACTCCACCAATTCAAAACTTAATTAGAGAAGCAAAGATACATCAAATTCCGAGCATCATGCAAACTGCAGTTAAAGATGGAATGATTACTATGACCAAGTCTTTAGAGGAATTAGTCAAAGCAGGAAAGATAGATGCAGGAGCAGGAAAAGAAGAATAAAGGTTTTTCATTATTAGAAATAATTGTTGTCTTAGCAATAGTTGGTGCTCTTGCTGGAGTTGGTATTCCTAACTTTGCTAAATGGAATAACAAAAGGATAATATCTAATGCGTCTGAAGAAGTTGCATCCTTGTTAAGAAATATACACGCCACAACTGAAAGAGGAACTTTTGCTTATGTTCAGTTAATATTTGAGAGTGATAATGAAGATGGAATTTCAATTAAAACTAAAGGTGTGACAATGGATAATTTTACAACCAAAATGAATGACACGAGTGTTAGCTGGAATACTTCACCTGATAATAGGTGTTCAGTGACACCCTTGGACGATGAATTTTGGACCAGCGAAGATACTGATAGAGATGAATTAAAAGCAAATATATTTGAGATTTCAAGAAGTGATGTAGTATTCAACTTTATAGGTGAAGCCTCTTTGTGTTTGTCAAGGAACGGAAAGTTTTATTATGGAACGGGAGCAATAGCTACAGGTGAGCAACCAGAGAATTATATATATTTACTATTAAATAAAGGGGAAAACACAGAGTGCACTATTACTTACATTGATGATGAACCTGATGAAAAAGTTATTCCACAACCCGATGCATGGGATGGAGGTGGGTGTAAATATGTAGGAGCAGTAAGGTGGACAAGGTTTGGAGAAATAGATACATTTAAATGGAATAGGAGAGATACTGAAGATTTATCAGAATGGAAGTAAATTTTATGAAAAAAAACAACAAAAGTAATTTAGGAGTTTCAATAATAGAAGCACTAATTTCAATGGTAATTGTTGGTATTGGATTTGTGGCTGTTTTACAAATAACTCAGTATTCAATCAATTCTGTAAAAACGTCTGGGGAAAGAACTAAAGCTACTTTTTTTGTTAATATGTTTGTAGAGGACTCGCTTTCACTTAGAGATAATTCGACTAGTGAAAATTTTACAGATATTTTAGCAGTTGATAATGCCAGACAATTCACTTCAGCATGCGGAACACAAGGAGCCAAAGATTTAGTCAAAGCTGATACTGCAGGAGATATTTATAAAAATTCAACTTCAGATAACGATCCGGCGGAGAATAAAACTGAAAAATGGAATGCTTTAGTGGCTAATAGAGATTATATGGATTGCTCAAGCAGTGGAAGAGAAATAAGAGCTTTTGAAATTTTTAAGCTTTGTAATAATACATCTTCACCAGGATGTATCGAAAACAAAAATCAAAGAGATGAAATCATGTATGTAGGTAGAGCTCAAATGACTTTGAACAATGGTCAAAAAAGAAAATATTTATATTTTCAGTCTGATTTTAGATTAAAACCATGATTAAAAAAAATAAAAATAATAAAGGTCTTACTCTTATTGAAATATTAATTTCAATAATAATTACATCTGTGATGGTTGCAGCAATGTACACATCTTATAATGTGGTTAGTGGAGCATACAAACAGGTTAGTGATAAAGCAAAAATTAGTGGATCTAGTAGAGATCTAGTTACAATGATTATGAGAGATATAAGAATGGCAGGTTTTCGATATTATGCGGGAGAACATGCAGCTCAAGAATTTTTAAACGATCCATTAAATGCTACATGTGTTGCTGATGGCCTTCGACTAACTGAAAGAAATTATATTTCATTTAATACTGGCTTTGATGGAGATGAAGTGAATAGTCATGCGCCTTTAGTTATCAGAAAAAATGTAGCGAAAGATGCGCCAAGTCTTCATAAACCCTTTGATACATGTTGTGATAGTATTGAAATAATTTATGAAGATTTTAGTTTACTTACAGAACAAGATCAGTTTCAACCATATAAAATATTTAAAATTTCATACTATGCAGATCAAATAGATAAAGATGGTGACAAAAGATACGGAGTTATTAAAAAAGTACAAAGTTGGGTACAGCCAAGGGAAGCAGCTTATGAATTAGGAATATGTAAATGGCCAGGTCGTGAAGAAGACCTAGTTATGGGATTTTGGGATGATGATTGCCCAGAATGTTACGAAGCTTTAGTAAGAGATCATGTGGTGGATATGGAATTTATACCTTTTGATGAAAATGGCAGAATAATAACCGACCCGGCTAAAAATTTCCCTGCACCAGAAAACTTAAACCTCAGAGATAGATTATTTGATATTAGAACAGTTGATATGAGACTTACTTTCAGATCAAAGAATGAATTTTATAAAGATGATAAACAAATAGATCCAAGCAATCCAAGCAATAGGATCGCAAGAAAAATATATGGTTTGCAAAGAAATTTCACACCAACTGATGATAAATTAGATAAATATTTGAGAGATTCTGTAATTGTAACAGTGAACACAAGAAATATAGGGCAAGCATTTCAATGATTAAAAAAAATAATAAAGGATTTGCTTTAGTATTATCTTTAGTTTTACTATTAGCTATGTCTTTAATGGGTGGAGCGTTAGTAATTACTGCTTCCTCAGATCATTCAAGTAATAATAGTAGTGATGAATATCAACAAGCTTTTTATGTAGCTGAAAGTGCTTTGCTTGAAGCTCAAAAAAGTTTAATGGATCAAATGATAGGTCCGATAAATAGAGATAATGGATTTAGAGATTATAGTGCAAGAAATGTTCCGGGAAACCAAGAAGATGCACTTCCAGGTACAACTGGAAGCGACAGCACACCTTGTGTAAAAAGTTTTAAAAATATTGATAGTAGTGATGGTTCCACATTTAGGGTTGTTGAGTACGCAAGAGATCAAAGTTTTTATCAGCTGATTGGACCTATTATTGAAAATGATCTATTAGGTGCAACTTTAGGAAGTCCCGAAGATATTCAAAGAGAACGAGACAAGCTACAGACTTATAGATATGAGTATATTTCAACCTATATTGGGGCAGAAACTTATTCGGGTAGCGGCACAAGTCTTAAAAAAAGTGCTACAAATATTCAAAGAAGAGGTGCAGCTTACAGGTTATATGGATGTGGTATCCTAGGAACTGTCGATAAGCCACAAATTCTAGTTCCGCTAGAGACTATAGTTATATTGGCATACTGAGTAACCAAATGAAATAATTATTAAAAGCTTAAATTCATCACTTAAGAGTGTTGAATATTGAGTAAATTTTACTAAAATCCATATAATGAGAAATTTAATCATACTTTTGTTTCTAGTTTTAATTACACAATCAAAAGCATATGCATGCTCTATATTAAATGTTGATATAGGAACTTCAGTTAATGTTGCTAAAGAGAAATTTGATTTTCTTGAAACATTTGATTCATCTACATATGGAGATGATTTCTCCGTTAGATATACTGTACCTGCCAAAGAT
>CACHYG010000030.1 GCA_902584015.1 uncultured Pelagibacteraceae bacterium | reverse complement strand
CCTCATATTAACTGGCGAAATAGAAATTTTATTAAGATTTTTTGGTTTAGCGTACCCAGTTACATAATTAAAAAATTTCTCAACATCAGAGGCCATTTTTTTATCACAACTAAATAAAGATAAATCAGTGTAAATTTTAGCATTTACTGGATGATAATTGCCGGTTCCTAAATGAAAATAAGTTTGTATTTTTCCTTGTTCTCTTCTTAAAACTAATGATGATTTTGCATGGGTTTTATATTTAGCAAAACCATAAACAATTTGGACACCTACTTTTTCTAAACTTCTTGATAGTTGAATATTAGCTTCCTCATCAAATCTAGCTTTAATTTCAATTAAAGCGGTAACTGTTTTTCCGTTTTCTGCAGCTGTTATTAAAGCTTTAACAATTGGTGAGTCTAGAGTTGTTCTATATAAAGTTTGTTTAATAGCTATAACTTTTTTATCATTTGCTGCTTGGTTTAAAAATTCAATTACTGAGTCAAATGTTTCAAAAGGATGATGAACAACTAAATCTTTCTTTTTAATAGTTTCAAAAAAATTATCATTATATTCTTTTAATCTTTCAACTTCTCTAGGGGTAAAATGCTTAAATCTTAATTTTGGATTTTTTACTTTACATATTTGATCTATATCTTGAATTCCAACAAGGCCAGATACATCATAAATATAGTCAGGATTTATATCTAATTTATTAGTTATAAATCTTACCAATTCTTTATCGCTATTTTCAAGAACCTCTAAACGAACAATATCACCAGTTCTACGTCTTTTTAAAGCCAATTCAAAAGATCTAACTAAATCTTCTGCTTCCTCTTGAATCTCTACATCGCTGTCTCTTATTACTCTAAAAATCATTTTCTTTTCTAAATCATGATCTGGAAAAATTTCATTAGCAAAAAAACTTATTACGTCATCTAGAATAACAAACTTCTTATGATTTTTTGAAGACTCTATTTCAATAAATCTAGATAATGCTTTTGGTATTACAATTATTGAGTTTAAAATCCTTTTTTTATTTTTTTTTCTTAACTTCATTACAATTGCTCTTCCTTGATTGATTATAAATGGAAATGGGTGTGCAGGATCAATTGCTGATGGTGTTAATAAAGGGTAAATCTCTTCTTTAAATATTTCTAGAAGTTTTTTTTTATCCTTAGTATTTAAATTAACTGGTTTAACTAAACTGATATTATTTTTTTTTAATTCCATAATCAGTTTAATAAAAATTTTATTCTGTTTTTTTAATAAATTCTTAGTTTCAAGCACTACTTCATCCATTTGCTCTTCAGGTGTCAAACCATCAGAACTTAATGATTCAACTTCTTGTTTTATTTGACTATATAACCCAGCAACACGGACCATAAAAAATTCATCTAGATTAGACCCAGCAATTGATAAAAACTTTACTCTTTCATAAAGAGGATTTTCGATATTTTGCGCCTCTAAAAGTACTCTGTCGTTGAATTTTAACCAAGAAAGCTCTCTATTAATATATTTAGATTTTAGCTCTTCTTTATGTTGTTTTTTTAAAGCAGTCATATATTTAGATTTTATGTATCAATTATACGTCATGAGACACGCAAAATCTAGTTGGGATGATTTAAGTATTAATGATTTTGATAGACCACTTAGTAAAAGAGGCAAGAAAAATGCAAAAATGATTTGTGAATTTTTTGTTAAAAAAAAATTTAAATTTGATTATGCATTAATTTCATCATCAAAAAGAACAAAAAAAACTTTTCAAATTTTATCCAAGAAAATTAATAAGCCAAAAAAAGTTAATTTTTCAAAAGATTTATATTTAGTTGATGAGAATGCAATTACAAAAAAAATTAAAGAAATATCCAGTGAATATAAATCGATTTTGATTATAAACCATGAACCATCAGTGAAAAATTTAGTACGAAATCTTACAAAAAATCATAATACGAATAATTTTAAACTAATGAATTATAAATTCCCAACAGCAGCATTTGCAAAAATTGAGTTTGATATTAAATCCTGGAATGAAATTGAGAAAAAAGGAGTTTTAAAAGAATTTATAAGACCCAAAGATCTTCAAGATTCTAAAGAATAACCAGCTGATCTCACTGTTCTAATTAAAGGTTTTGTATTTTGTATGTTAATTGCTTGTCTTAATCTTCTAATATGAACATCTACTGTTCTAGACTCAACATATATATCTTCCCCCCAAACATTATTTAGAAGTTGTTCTCTTGAATAAACTCTTTTTGGATTTTTGATAAAAAAATCTAAGAGTTTAAATTCAGTTGGACCCAAAGTAATTTCTTTATCTTTTCTATAAACTCTTTTTGTAATCCGATCTATTTTTAAATCAGTAAATTCTACAATGTCTGATGATGATTGAGGTTTAGATCTTCTCAATAAAGATTTTATTCTAGCATTCAATTCTTTTTGACTAAAAGGTTTAGTTACATAATCATCTGCACCTGTATCAAATGCTTTTAATTTGTCTTCTTCCTCCCCTTTTGCAGTTAACATAATGACGGGAATATCATTAAACTTATTATCTTTTTTTAAGTTTTTACAAATTTCAACACCAGATAATTCTGGTAACATCCAATCCATTAATATTAAATCTGGCTGTTTTGATTTTATTTGTTTAAGAGCATCTTCTCCATTTTCTGAATGACTGACTTTATAACCTTCTTTTTCAAGATTGTACTTTAACAAACTAACAATTGATGCTTCATCTTCAGCTATGAAAACATGAGCTGACATAAATCATTTTTCTCCTGTTACAATTGGCTCGGTGCCCTTTGGTCTGTCACCTTCTAAATATTCACCTTTAACTAAGAAATAAATTTGTTCTGCAACATTTGTAGTATGATCACCAATACGCTCAACGTTTTTGGTCACAAACAACAAGTGAGTTCCATCCTCTAAATTTTTTTCATTGTCTTTAAGATATTTTATAACTTCTTGCATACAAAGATTTGTTAGATCATCTATTTGCTCATCACCTTCCCAAACATTTACTGCTATTGGCGCAGATCTTTCTAGATAAGCGTCTAATGTTGATTTTAATTGTTTTTGAACATTGGTAGATACTCTATTTAGTGAATCTACCAAATTCTTTGGAAGATTTTCATTAAGCAAAAGTGTTCTCTTGGATATATTTTTTGCTAAATCACCTATTCTTTCTAAATCTGAAGACATTTTCAAAGCCGTTACTGTCTCCCTTAAATCAATTGCCATAGGTTGTCTTAAAGCAATTAAATTTACAACTTGTTGTTCAATCAAGGCTTCATATTTATCTATTTTTTCATCATCTTGAATTACATTTTCAGCAATATCACTATTTCTTGTTGTAATGGCATGAATTGCTTTACCTAAAGCATCCTCACATGCACTTCCCATCTTAACTATATTAGCATTCAGATTTTTTAGTTCTTCTTCGTAAGATTTAACTGTATGTGGTGCTTCAGACATTATCCAAACCTCCCTGTTATATAATCTTGCGTTTTTTTATTATCAGGATTCTTAAATATTTTATCAGTAGATCCATGTTCAATCAATTGTCCTAAATGAAAAAAACCTGTATTTTGAGAAACACGTGCTGCTTGAGCCATAGAATGAGTTACAATTATTATTGTGTGCTCTTTTTTTAACTCGTCAATCAATTCTTCAATTTGCGCTGTTGCTATAGGATCTAATGCTGAACAAGGCTCATCCATTAATATAACTTCTGGTCTTACAGAAATCGCTCTAGCAATACAAAGTCTTTGCTGTTGTCCTCCAGATAATCCAGTTCCAGGTTCATGTAATCTATCTTTTACTTCTTCCCATAGTGCAGCCTTTTTCAAACTAGTTTCAACAATTTCATCCATTTCTTGTTTTGATTGAGCCATACCATGAATTGTTGGACCGTAAGATACATTTTCATATAAAGTTTTTGGAAAAGGATTAGGTTTTTGAAAAACCATACCAATTTTTTCTCTTAGTCTTACTACATCACAACTTTTATCATTGATATTAAAGTCATTAATTAAAATTTCTCCTTTAACACTACAAATATCAATTACATCATTCATTCTATTAAGACATCTTAGGAAAGTTGATTTACCACAACCAGATGGACCAATTAATGCTGTTACTTGATTTTCCTCAATATCTAAACTTATATTAAAGAGCGCTTGTTTTTTTCCATAAAAAACATCAACATCTTTTGCTTTAATCTTTATCATTTTAACTCCATTTTTTTTCAAACTTATGTCTAATTATTTGGGCAAATAAATTCATTGTTATTAAAAAACCAAGTAAGACCATTATACACGCCGAGACTTTTTCTACAAATCCCCTTTCAGCACTTTCAGCCCAAATATAAATTTGAACTGGTAAACTTGCAGCAGGATCCATAGGTGATCCAGGTATCGTGTTAACAAAAGCAACCATTCCAATTAAAATGAGGGGTGCGGTTTCTCCTAAAGCTTGAGCTAAACCAATTATTGTTCCTGATAACGTACCAGGCATAGAAAGAGGAACTGTATGATGCATTGTGGTTTGCATTCGACTTGCTCCCATAGCAAGTGCTGCCTCTCTTATACTTGGTGGAACCGCTTTTAATGATGCTCTAGCAGCTATAATTATTGTTGGTAAGGTCATTAAGGACAAAGTGATACCTCCAACTAATGGTGTAGATCTTGGTAATTGAAATATAGCCAATAAAACTCCTAACCCTAATAGACCAAAAACTATAGATGGAACTGCTGCTAAGTTATTTATATTTACTTCAATAAAATCAGTAAATCTATTTTTAGGGGCAAATTCTTCAAGATAGATTGCAGCTAGAACCGCAACAGGAAAAGCTATCATTAAACAAACAAGTATAGAAAAAATTGAGCCCATAAATGAACTAGCTATACCAGCTAGTTCAGCTTCTCTTGAGTCTGCATTTGTAAAAAAACTAATATTAAATTTACTTTCAACCATACCATTTACAACAAGTTGATCAAAAATTTTTAATTGATAATCACTTACTCTTCTTTGGTCTTCAGGTAAATCTCTTGGATAATTTCCTTTAAAGACTTGGTCTAAATCATCTGAAGCAGTTAGATAAACTTCTTTTGTTTTTCCTATTAAATTAGGGTCATTTAAAAGCTCATTTTTAATTTCTTTTTCGAAGAAATAAGACACCATTCTCTTCAATTCATTTTCTTGATCCTCATTGGCATTTAGATCTAAATCAGCCATTGATTTTAATGCTATATCGTAATAATCGGCATCTTGTATATCTTCTTTAGAAGGGTTTTGTTCTAACATCATTAGTTCGGGATCAAAAGTTACTGGAACAATGAGCCAAGTTTTTTGAAAAGCTGAATAGCCAGTTGAAAAAATTTTGAAAATAAAAATTGTTAAAAATAAAAGTGCCATAAAAATTGCACTTTGACCGTATAAGCGAAATCTCTGCTCAGCCTTGTATCTTTTATTTAATAATTGTTCTTTATTTTTATTCATATTTCTCTCTATATTTTTTAACAACTCTTAAGGCCACAATGTTTAAACAAAGCGTTACTAAAAATAATGACATACCTAAAGCAAAAGCAGCTTGCGTTTTTGGGTCACCAAAAGCTTGGTCACCAATTAGAATAACTACAATTTGAGCTGTAATTGTTGAAGTAGATTCTAATGGATTTAAAGTTAAATTAGCAGCTAAACCAGAGGCCATAACAACTATCATTGTTTCTCCAATAGCTCTTGAAACACCAAGCAAAATAGATCCAACTATCCCCGGCAATGCTGCAGGAAAAATAACTCTCTTGATTGTTTCTGATTTAGTTGCTCCCATAGCATAACTTCCATCTCTTAAACTTTGAGGTACACTTGTAATTACATCGTCACTTAAACTTGAAATAAATGGTATGATCATAATGCCCATTACCCCTCCTGCTGCTAAAGCACTTTCAGCTGAAACTTCGAGACCCATTGAGGTTCCTAATTCTTTTAAAAATGGGCCAACAGTTAGGGCAGCAAAAAAACCATAAACAACTGTTGGTATACCAGCTAAAATTTCAATTAATGGTTTTGCATATTGTCTAACTTTAGCTGATGCATATTCAGCTAAATAAATTCCACTCATTAATCCAATTGGTATAGCAACACACATAGCAATAAATGCAATAAAAAAAGTACCTGCAAAAATAGGAACTGCTCCAAAAGTATCTGAATACATTGTCGGATCTAAAGCCTCAGAAGAATCTCTAACAAAAGCTTTTGCTGGATACCAGTGAGTTCCAAAGACAAAATCAAATAATGGAATTACTTTAAAAAAATCTATAGTTTGAAATATAAGTGAGAAAACTATTCCAACAGTAGTTAATATTGCAGCTAAAGAAGCTGTAAATAAAACTGCGTTCAAAAATTTTTCAACTGGTTCTCTTGTTCTAGAATTAGATGAAATTCTTTTATACGCATAAGCAACAGAGGCAATAATTGCAGATAATACTATAACAACTTTTGAACTTTGTGCTATTGATCGAAGACTTAAATATTTTTCAGCAGAAGCATCAATGAAAGGTGTAATTTCTCCGGTGAATTGACCTCGAGATAATGCTTTTGTCTTTTCGTATATTAAATTTAATTCATCATCAAGATAACCTTGATTTGAATAATCACTTAATATTAATAGTTTTACAATTGTGGGCTCAAAAATTGCCCATAAAGAAAAAATTATAAAGGCTGGTATTGCACACCAAATTGCAAGATAATAACCATAAAATTGTGGTAATGCAGTTAATCTTTTTTT
>CACHYG010000029.1 GCA_902584015.1 uncultured Pelagibacteraceae bacterium | reverse complement strand
TTTTAAAATCATATGGTGAAGATTTCGATAATAAATCATAAATTTTAGAACCTTTAAGATTGATCATTACCCAATGATCTGTAACATTAGTGACTGAACCTTGGTTTGTATTAGAAATATTGTTAAACAAATTTTCTTCCAATAGATTTTGTTGTTCAAATGAGATTTTGTTATTTGAATAAATTAACCACTCATCAGGGCTCAACCACAAAATGGAATAATCCTCATTACTTGATGAGGTATTTGCTTCTATAGGTGGTATTATTGAAAGAAGTTTGCCTATTTTAGTTGAAAATTCTCTTTTGTTACTTCTTAGGTTAATTTTTAAAATAGGTTCTACCTCAGATAAAGTTAGATCTCCATATGATTTACTATCATGTACTGTAGTTTCAAAATTAAGCATTTAATCTTTTATTTTCCTTATCAAAAAAAACTGTGTCAGTAACAGTTACGTTAATGTTTTTATTTTCCATTGGTACAAAAAATTTTTTACCTTTTAGTTTTTTTCCACTCTTCATTACTGCTAAAGCAATTGATTTATTTAAATTTGGGCTAAAATAACTTGATGTTACATGCCCTAACATCTCGACAGGCTTTTGATTTAACTTTTCAACAATTTGTGCACCTTCCTCTAAAATCTCCTTAGGATCATCAGTTAAAAGACCTACTAATTGTTTTCTATCATCTCTTATTGTATCGCTTCTATAAAGCGATCTTTTACCAATAAAATCAAATTTTTTCTTACCAATAATCCAATCCATTTGTAAATCTGATGGTGTCATTGTTCCATCCGTATCTTGACCAGTAATTATAAATCCTTTTTCCGCCCTTAATAGGTGCATAGTTTCAGTACCGTAAGGAGTTATATTATAATTTTTGCCAGCATCCATGCACAATTCCCAAACATGTTTAGCGTAATTTGATTGAATATTAATTTCATAGCTATGTTCACCTGTGAAACTAATTCGCATCACCCTACATTTAATTCCATTTATTATAGAATTTTTGAAAGACATATGAGGAAATTTTTCATCTGATAGATCCAGATCCGGTATGACTTTACTCAATATTTTTTTCGAGTTAGGTCCACAGATACTTATTGTTGAAAAATGATCAGTAACTGTTGTTAAATAAACATCTAGTTCAGGCCACTCTGTTTGAAGATAATCCTCTAGTTTAGTAAGTACATTTGCTGCACCACCAGTTGTAGTCGTCATTATATAGTGATTTTCACCTAATCTTGTAGTTACTCCGTCATCATAAACCATTCCATCCTCATTTAACATTAAACCATATCTACATTTGCCTATTGCTAACTTTGACCAAGCATTTGTATATACACGATTTAAAAATTCTGATGCATCAGTGCCTTGAATATCAATCTTTCCAAGCGTAGAAGCATCTAGTATACCAACACTTTCTCTAGCAGCTTTGCTTTCTCTTTGAACTGCTTCAAACATTGTCTCACCATCTTTTGGATAATACCAGGCTCTTTTCCATTGACCTACATTTTCAAATTTAGCTTTATTTTGAACATGCCAATTATGCATTGCAGTTTTTCTTGTATGATCAAAAAATTCTCCAACATTTCTTCCAACAATTGCACCGAAGGTAAGAGGAGTGTAGGGAGGTCTAAAAGTTGTTGTACCTAGCTCACCCATATTTGTTCCAGTTGTTTCAGCTATAATACCTAGAGCATGCATATTAGATAATTTTCCTTGATCAGTCCCCATTCCAGTTGTTGTATATCTTTTTACATGTTCAATAGATTTAAATCCTTCACGCAATGCAAGTTTGACATCTTTTGCTGTAGAGTCGTTTTGAAAATCTAAAAAGGGTTTTGTTTTTCCGATCGGTTTATCTGAAGGTAGCAACCAAATATTTCTCTTCATTTCCTCTTTTGATGACTCAACTTTTAGATTATCAAAGGATGAATTTTCTATACCTAAAAATGTTTTAACATCTTTATTA
Source organism: uncultured Pelagibacteraceae bacterium (assembly GCA_902584015.1). GTDB lineage: Bacteria > Pseudomonadota > Alphaproteobacteria > Pelagibacterales > Pelagibacteraceae > Pelagibacter. The sequence continues at coordinate 4,827 of CACHYG010000029.1, read as the reverse complement.
GAGTTTAAAATTATATCTTTAATATCAAAATCTCCATTACATGATCCTATACTTATTTGATCCGATGGGGTTTTATTCTTGTCTGGTAAAAAAACATTATCATCTGATCTAAATTTTAATTTCCCACCAGATTGTGTGAATAAATGAACCATTGGTGTCCAACCACCTGAAATCCCCAAACAATCTGTTTTTAATTTAATTTTTTTTCCTATTACACCAGACCCATCATCTGATAGCTTCATAATTTCTATAAAACTAATTCTTCTATAACCTTCAGTATTTACAATTGTATGTTTCCAATAAATTTTTATATTATGTTTCTCTACTTCTTTAACAATTTTTGATGATGATTTATCTCTAATATCAATAATAGATACAATATTTACTCCACTTTTCTTCAATGAAATTGCTGTTTCATAAGCGCTATCATTATTAGTAAATAATGTGATTTCTTTTCCTGCTTTTACACCATAAAAATCGATAAATTTCTTAATTGCAGATGAAAGCATAATACCAGGTCTGTCGTTATTATTAAAAATTAATGGTCTTTCTATAGAACCTGTTGCAATTATAACTTTTTTAGCTCTTATTTTCCAAAGTCTTTGTCTTATTTTACCCTTTCTTTCATCTAGGCTTAAATGATCAGTTAGATTTTCCTTAGCCAATAAATAATTATATCCATGATAAGCCGCTAAACTTGTTCTTGTTTTAATAGTTAAATTTTTAATATTTTTAATGTTCTTAATTTCTTTTTCTAACCAATAATTTGTATGAGTGCCGTCAATTTGAAAACAATCATTATTTTGATAAATTGTTGCACCTCCCAAAATATTTTTATCATCAAGTAGCAATGTCTCATTATTATTTTCAGCTGATAATTTTGCAGCCATTATGCCTGAAATACCTCCACCAACAACTAAGACATCACAGTGATAATACTTATGATCGTATATATCTGGATCAGGTTTTGTTGGTGATTTACCCAGTCCTGCAGAATGACGAATAAAGAATTCGTATTTTTCCCAAAAACTAGCAGGCCACATAAAAGTTTTATAATAAAATCCAGCAGGAAGAAGAGGGGACAAAAGATTGTTTATACCACCAATATCAAATTTTACATTAGGCCAACAATTTTGACTGAATGCTTCTAAACCTTCGTAAAGTTCTATTTCAGTAGCTCTAACGTTTGGGTCTGTAAGTGACGGATCATTTCCAATTTGAACTATTGCATTTGGCTCCTCAGATCCACATGTCATTATTCCTCTAGGTCTATGATATTTGAAACTCCTACCTACCAAATGTATATTATTTGCCAATAATGCAGAGGCTAAGGTATCTCCTTTGTAACCATATAATTTTTCACCATTAAATTTAAAAGATAATCTAGTTGTCTGATCAATGAATTTATTATTGTTTATTCTTAATTCTTGAGACATTATTTATTTACCGGGGGTTTTTCACCCATTTTATAAACTGCATGAATTTTATCATTAGAAGTGTCTCTAACAACGTTAAACCATTTTCTACAACCATGACTGTGGTTCCATCTTTCAAATTGAATTCCTTTTATATTTTTTCTCATGAATAAAAACTCAGCCCATTCATCATCACTTAGTTCCGTTGGTTGTTTAGGTCTCACTATGTGCGCTTCACCACCCGATGAAAATTCAGTTTGATCTCTTTCTCCACAATAAGGGCAATTAATTATAAACATCTTTAGTGTGCAACCGCTGCTGCGCCATGTTCATCTACAAGGTCACCACTTACAAATCTATTTATATTAAATGCCGCATTTAATTTATGTGGTTCATCATTTGCGATGGTGTGAGCAAAAAGATCCCCTGAGCCTGGTGTTGCTTTAAAACCACCGGTACCCCAGCCACAATTGAAATAAAGACCTTTGACTTGTGTTTTACTTATTATTGGACTTGCGTCAGGACATATGTCAACTATACCTCCCCATTGTCTTAGCATTTTCATTCTACTAAAAATTGGATACAGTTCTAGTATTGCTCTTAAAGTCTCCTCCACAATATTATGACTTCCTTTCTGAGTATAAGATATATATGAGTCTGTTCCAGCACCAATAACCAGTTCACCTTTATCGGATTGACTAACATAAGCATGAACAGCATTTGACATCACAACTGTATCAATAATTGGTTTAACTGGCTCAGATACCAAAGCTTGAAGTGGTTTACTTTCAAGTGGTAATTTTAAACCAGCCATATTTGCTATTACACTTGAATGACCTGCAGCAACTACTCCAATTTTTTTTGATTTTATGTACCCTTTGGATGTTTCAATACCAATTACTTGATCACCATCTCTTTTAATTCCTTTAACTTCGCAATTCTGAATAATATCTACACCAAGCTGATCCGCTCCTCTAGCGTATCCCCAAGCAACTGCATCATGACGCGCTGTACCAGCTCTTTTTTGTAATGTACCACCTAAAACTGGATACCTAATGTCCGGAGAGGTATTTATGATTGGACAGAATTTTTTTACTTCATCAGTATTTAACCAAACAGCATCTATACCATTTAATCTGTTTGCATGTGTTCTTCTTTTAAGATCTCGAACATCTTGAAGGTTATGTGCTAAATTCATAACACCTCTTTGACTGAACATCACATTATAATTAAGTTCTTGAGATAAACTTTCCCAAATTTTAAGCGCATGGTCGTATAACCCTGCACTTGCATCCCATAAATAATTTGATCTTATAATAGTTGTATTTCTTCCAGTGTTTCCTCCACCAATCCAACCTTTTTCAACAACTGCTATATTTGTCATTTTATGTTTTTTTGCTAAATAATATGCTGTTGCTAATCCATGTCCTCCACCACCTACGATTATCGCATCATATTCTTTTTTTGGTTCAGGATCACGCCATGCTCTTTGCCAATTTTCGTGGCTGCTAAAAGCATTTTTAATTAGCGAAAATATAGAATATTTGTTTTTCATTTTTGATGAAATTACTTGATTAATATTGAATATTCAATGATTTCAAGTTACACAGGGTAATACGGAAGGATGGGTGAGCTGGTTTAAACCAGCGGTTTGCTAAACCGCCGTACGCTTGAAAAGGTGTACCGAGGGTTCGAATCCCTCTCCTTCCGCCATTAATAAAGTGGTTTATTCTTAAAAAAATCAATAATTTCGACTGGTTTCTTCTGAACTATATAATTATACACATTATAGTTTTCCAAAACTCTTTGGACGTAATTTCTTGTTTCTTTAAATTTTATCAATTCTATCCAGTCGACATAATCAATTTGTTTTTTCTGAGGATTTTTATTTATTCTTTTCCAATACTTCACTCTCTTTGGTCCAGCGTTGTATGCTGCTATAGCAAACGGATAGGAACCATCATATTCTAGTATAAGTCCTGCTATGTAATGAGAGCCTAAATTGATATTATACTCCGGATCAGTAGTTAATCTCGATTTTGAGTAAGGAAGCTTAGCTTGCTTTGCAACTACTTTTGCTGTGTAGGTCATTAATTGCATTAAACCTCTTGCGCCAGCTGAACTGTTTGCTGATATATCAAATTCACTTTCTTGTCGAATTATTGATAATATAAATGCACTATCAGGAATTTTTCTCCCATTAATCAATTTTGGTGTACTTATGATTGGATAATTATAATTATTTATAAATCTTTTTTCATACGAGGCCAGTTTTGCAATTTGAATTGCAAAATCATAACGAGAAATACTTGTTGCTAGTTCAGCAGCAAATATTTCACTTCCTTTATCTATATTATCATTCGCTAAACCACGTAGTATAAATTTAGTATATTTTGACTTATTTAATTCATCAAGAAGGTATACAATTTTTACTAAATCTTTATCAAAAAATTTTTTTTTATAATCTTTATCAAAATTTTCATCCATATTAAGTTCATACTTTTTATCTGGATAGACTTTCATAAATGAAAGTTGTCCATAATAAGTTGTTGGAAATTTTGCAGATTCTTGATACCATTTTTCCATAAGTTTAGCATTACCAATTTGTTCGTATGATCTGCCAAGCCAAAATGCTCCTCTAGATAGACTAATAGGATAACCCACAGAGTTATAAAAATTTTCAAAGTGCTCAATTGCTAATATTGGATCATTTAAAAAACTTAGTGCAATCCAACCACTCATCCATTCTGCAGCTGCAAATTCTGGTCCCTCTGAAAGTGCGTGATTGCTAGAAATTTTATATGCTAATTCATATTTTTTTTTATAAATTAATGATCTAGATATAATTTCTCTTTCAACCCACCATTTATCAGGCCTAACTAAGTAATCTTTATTATTTTTTACTTTTAATAATATTTCTAAAGATGAGTCTACTCTTCCTCTTTTTCTTCTCCATTTAAGTCTATCGTAATTTAATCCAGGGTCATTCTTATATTTTTGTGGTACTTTAGAAATAGCATTATCTACACCATAGGATCTGCTCATTAATAATTGTCTTGCTGTATATAATAGTTGCTCTTCTTTAGGAAGATAACGTAACATTCTCTGCAAATCCCAATATTTATTTTCCCATGCCAGATAATCGGCCCTCTTAATGTAATCTTGTTTATTAAGATATTTTTTATATTTTTTTCGAAAATATCTTAAATCACTCTTGCTTAGTTTTGCAGTAATCCATCCTTTTTTTATTAATTCAACGCCATCATCGTATCTGCCTTCAGAAATTAAACTTTCACCATAAATCATTTCACCATATCCACTTAAAGGTTCTTCATTTTCAAATAGTGAGATTATTTTCTTAGGTGAAATTTTTTCAGTTGATAATTTATGCTCAGATAAATACTTTACTCTT
>CACHYG010000028.1 GCA_902584015.1 uncultured Pelagibacteraceae bacterium | reverse complement strand
TTTGCAAATTTATTAGAAAATAATAAATCTTATTCTTATAAAATTTTTGAAAAAAAAAATTCGATAGACTCTAGCGATGGATACGGAATACAACTTTCTGTAAATAGTATTAAATTATTAGATAAAATTGGTTTTAAAAACTTTAAAAGCACCCAGCTTTACTTCCCAAAAAAAGTAAATTTTTTTAATGCAAAAGATTCTAAAAGAATATGTGATATTGACTTGACTAAATTTAATGTCGATAACAATCGTTATACAACTTTAAAAAGATCAAATCTGGTTGAATTTCTTATTGATAGAATACCGAAGGACAAGGTAATTTATAATTCTGATCTTAGTGATATTAAACATTCAGATAAGGTATCAGTTATATTCTCAGATAAAAAAGTTAATGAATTTGATTACTTGGTAGCAGCAGATGGTATTTACTCAAAAACAAAACAAATCTTATTTAAAAAAGCAGGTTTGCCAGAGTACTTTGAAACAATCGCTTTAAGAGGAACCATTAGAGATTTTGATTGTTTTGATATTTCTTTATATTTAGGACCTAATTTTCATTTTGTGATATATCCTATCAATCAAAACAAGGAATTTAACTTCATAGCAATAATAAGAAAAAAATTTATAGAAAAAGAAATAAAAAATAAAGATTTATTAAATGAGGATGTTTTTAAGAAAAACCTATTAAATCAAATTTCCTCCAAATCAAATCTAAATTTGGTTGGCAAAGTTGAAAAAATTAAATGTTTTCCAATATTTGTTAGTAAAAAATTTCAAATACCAGAGCCAAACAATATTTTTTTAACAGGAGACGCATTTTACTCATTTCCACCTTCATTTGCTCAAGGTGCATCGCAATCAATAGAATCTGCAAATGAACTATTTAACGATTTACAAAACAACACCTCAAATTATTATAAAAATAGAGTTTTAAGAACGAAACAAATTAATTTACGATCTAATTTTAATCATTTTGCATTTCACTTATCAAATCCAGTAAATATTTATTTTAGAAATTTATTTCTAAAATACATTTCAAAAAATAAAAATTTTTTAGAAAATTATTTAGGAAAAGTTTATAATAACTAAACTCTAGGTCTTAATCTTTGTCTAAGCTCATCAATTGGTTTCAAGATCTTTCCAGACTGATAATGCCAATACGTCCATCCGTTGCAACTTTCAGATCCTAATATTTTCGCGGCTACCTTATGAATCGATCCTTCGTTCTGCTTATATTTTATACTTCCATCAATCATTACCCTTGCAAATATTTGTTTTTTTTTATCGTAAATTTCCACTCCAGGTTTAATTACACCCAACTCAATTAATGATCCAAAAGGAATTCGTGGTTTTGATTTATTATTTTTAATTACATCTAAATATTCGTCTTTAATCTCATTTGTATTTCGCAATCTTTTGCTTGCAGCTTCATAATAAATTTTTTCTTTTTCAATTCCAAAATAAGATCTTCCCAATTTTTTTGAAACAACAGCAGTTGTTCCTGACCCCAAAAACGGGTCTAATATAAAATTATTTTTATTTGAAGAGGCTAGTATAATTCTATGAAGCAATGCCTCTGGTTTTTGTGTTGAATGAACTTTTACTCCATTATTTTTTAATCTTTCTTTACCATTGCATATTGGTAAATTCCATGTTGATCTCATTTGTATATCATCATTAAATGATTTCATTGATTGATAATTAAATGTGTATTTTGATTTTTTACTTTTAGATGCCCATATTAGAGTTTCATGAGCATTGGTAAACCTTGTTCCTCTAAAATTTGGCATTGGATTATTTTTATTCCAAATTACATCATTCAATATCCAAAAACCTAAATCTTGAACTATTTTACCAACTCTAAATATGTTATGATAACTTCCGATTACCCAAATAGATCCATCTTTCTTTAGCACTCTTCTACATTCGCTTAGCCATTCTGTAGTAAATTTATCGTACGTTTTAAAACTTTCAAATTGATCCCATTTATCATTTACTGCATTTACTTTTGATCTATCTGGCCTGATTAAACTATTTTGTAATTGTAGATTATATGGGGGGTCTGCAAAAATTAAATCAAATGTCTCATCAGGAATTTTTTTTAATTCTTTCAGACTATTTGCTTTAATAATTTTATTATGTAGATTTTTTAACGTCATTTCTTAAAATTTAATTAGACTCCAGACTGGAATCTTCGTCAACCAGAGATTGAAAAAAAAGGACTCCTCTTGTTACGAGGTTTTTTTGAGACTCAATATATTGTGTATAGGGCCGAATGTTTTTCTATGATGCCTTGTGACGCCAAATTTTTTAATCGCGCTTAAATGCTGTTTTGTACCGTAGCCTGAATTTTTATTCCAAGCATATTTTTTAAACTTTTCTGACATTTTTGAAATAAATCTATCTCTAGAAACTTTAGCAATAATAGATGCTGCTGAAATTTCAGTTACTTTTTGATCACCCTTAATTATAGATTTTAAGTTATAACCACTCATTATTGGTAACTTGTTACCATCGATCATGATCAAAGATGGTTTAGATTTTAGTTTTTTAATAGACCTTTTCATCGCTAGTAAACTTGCATTCAATATATTCAGTTTTTCGATTTCTTTTAATGAAGCAGATCCAATTGCCCAGACACTATTTTTCTTTATGTATTTCTCCAATAAGTTTCTCTGATTTCTTGAAAGTTGTTTAGAATCTTTAATTTTTTTTTTATCAATATTTTTTTTAAATATTACTGTAGCTGCGAAAACTGGACCTACTAAACTTCCTCTACCAACTTCATCAACACCGGCAATTATTTTTTTCATTAAGTTTTAATTTTCAATTCATCAATTTTTTTTCTTATATTTTTTAAATCTTCCCAGGAAAATTTTTTTTGGTCAGGTTGTCTTAATAAATAAGCCGGATGGAAAGTCAGAATAGTCAAAAAAGTTTTTTGATTAATTATTGTTTCTTTCCATTTGCCTCTCTCTTTTGAAATTTTAAGCTTTTGACCAAATATAGATTCCATAGCTGTACTACCCATTAATATTAATATTTTTGGGTTTATAATTGAAATGTGTTCACGTAAAAAACCTGAATATCTATTGATTTCTGAAATTTCAGGTTTTCTATTATTTGGAGGTCTATAGTTGACAACGTTTGTTATATAAATATTTTCTCTTTTAATTTTAATTGCATTTAACATTTTATTAAGAAGTATCCCGGCGTCCCCAACAAATGGTTTGCCATGTGCATCTTCTTTCTCTCCTGGCCCTTCACCAACCAACATAATTTGGCTGTTTGGATTGCCATCACTGAACACTATGTTTTTTGCAAATTTTTTAAGTTCACAATCTTTAATTGATTTTATTTTACTCTTAAGTTCTGCCAACTTTTCATCAGTCCCACCATTTTCCTTATTTTTGATAAAGCGATTTATAGGCGCATTATCAAAAATATATTCAGATTCTATTGATTTTAAAAACTCTTGATTTAAGATTTCTTTAAAAACCATTTTTAAATGATAGCAAAAAATTTTAAAATAATCCTTACTATATTTTTTATTATTTTCTCCTTTGAGGTGAAGTCTAAAAACCTTTATTCTAATGATTTTAATTCTAAAGATTTATCGAACTATTTTTCAGGAGTTATTTCTCATAATAATCAAAAAAATGAGCAGGCTCTTAAATATTTAAAATCTTCAAAACAATTATTAAATAAACATGACGAGTATTTTAAAAGGTTGATCTTCTCATTGGTGCTAAATCAAAATGTAGACAGGGCTATCCAAGAAATAAAATTTTTAAGAAATAAAAACCAATCAAAATTTTTTGAGGCACAATTGCTTTTATTAATAGATAGTATAAATAAAAAAAATTTTGATAAAACAAAAATTTATCTAAATAATATTTCTAAATATACCGAGGAAGGAACTTTTGAGAAAGTTATTTATGAAACATTAAGAGATTATTCATTTACATTTAAAGAAAAAAAGATGAGTAATTTCAAATCTAATTTTGGCAATTTGACAGCAATTAATAATGCATTTCAAAGTTGTTACTTGAGTAATCCAAATACTTTAGAGTACTTTGATTTATTAAAAAAATCGAAGGCAGCAGATTACTCGAGGTATTTATTTTTTTATACAAACTATCTTACTCATAAAAAAGATTTGATTTAGTTAAGGAAATATCTTTAGAAATAGATGAGCTATCTAGCAACTTAATAATCTTACAAACGAAATCATGGATTGATAAAAGTAGATTTAATGAAATTAAAGAAATATTTTCTTGTAAAAAAGAAAATGACCTTTTAGCTGAGTTTTTTTACTTAGTTTCTAATTTATATTCATCCCAAGATGAATATGAAGAATCAAATTTTTACTTAAATATCTCATACTTTTTAAATAATAAATTTAAAATAAATTTATCCTTAATGGCAGACAACTATTACCTTAATGAAAACTATGACCAAAGTTTAAAAGTTTTAGAATTATTCAATTCAAAAGATGATCTTTATTATTGGTTCAAAATTAAGCAGGAAGCAAAGATAATCACTGAAAAAAAAAATAAAGATGAAGCTTTAAAATATATTGAAAAAAATTTTAAGAAGATAAATAATCCATCGACAAAAACCCTATTCGATCTTGCGACTATTTATAAAAATTCAAAGAAGTATGAGAAGGCAATCGAATTATATACATCTATTATGGGTGTCGTTGAAAAAGACTCATTAAATTATGCAGACTTACTTTACAGGAGAGGTGGCAGTTTCGAAAGGTTAGGTGAATATGAAAAATCAGATAAAGATTTATTAGAAGCTTTAAGAATAATACCAAATAATTCATATGTATTAAATTATTTAGCTTATTCTTGGTTGGAGCGTGATCAAAATATTAATAAAGCAATATTAATGTTGGAGAAAGCTTATAAAGAAAATGAAAACGACCCTTATATAATTGACTCTGTAGGATGGGGCTATTTTTTGGTGGGAAAATATAATGATGCCGAAAAATATATGCGAAGAGCCATAGAGTTGATGCCAAACGATCCAATCGTAAACGATCATTATGGAGATATTCTATGGAGACTAAATAGAAAAATCCAAGCAAAATATTTTTGGAATAGTGTTTTGAAAATGGAAGATGCAGAAAAAGAAATGATAGAAAAAATTAAGGTAAAATTAATTAATGGTTTATCCAAAAATAATGAGAATTTATAGAATAAATTCTCGAGCAAAGATTAATCTTAATTTAAATGTAATAAAAAAATCGAGAATAAAAAAATTACACTTAATTGAATCACTTGTTTGCTTTGTAAATCTATCTGATAAAATTTATATTAATAAATTAAAATCAAATTCTCACATAGTTAGATTTGTGGGAAGATTTTCAAAAAATATAACAAAAAAAAATACGATTACAAAATTACTTAGTTTATTAGATAAAGATAATAAATTAAAAAATAAATATAAAATTTTGATAAAAAAAGATATTCCAATCCGATCTGGGATGGGCGGTGGATCTATGAACGCATCAAATCTATTAAATTTTTTTTATAAAAATAAGTTAATTAACTTAAATGAATTAAAAAAATATGCTTCAAAAATTGGATCAGATGTGATTCTGGGTTTAAATAGTAAACCTAAAATTTTATATGAAGATGGATCTATTAAAGAAGTTACTAATATTAAAAAATATTATATTTTAATTGTAAAACCCACTTTTGGCTGTTCTACAAAGAAAATATATTCAGCGAACAAAATCTTTTCCAAGTCTGAATTTAACAAAACAAAAAAAAATATTGTGAAAAATGTGATTCTAAATGGTAAAAATGACCTAGAAAAAAGTGCTTTTAAACTATACCCAACCTTAAAAAAAATTAAAAAACTACTTGATCAAAATAAACAAGCTAATTTTGTCAGAATGACAGGTTCTGGATCTGCGATAATTATGTATTTTAATTCAAATAAATTTGCAAAAAATGCGTTGAAAATTTATAAGAGGAAATTAAATAATTGTTTGTGTATTATAACTAGAACTATATAAAATTTGCGTTATAAAATAAATAAATGTTTTTGGGGCGTAGCCAAGTGGTAAGGCAGCGGTTTTTGGTACCGCCATTCCTAGGTTCGAATCCTAGCGCCCCAGCCAGATATGCTTAATATTTTAAATAAATTTTTTTCTTCTACAAAAAATCTCAACACTATTAATCACAGATTTATAAAATTAAGAAAAGAGAGAAATGTAGAAAAAATTTTCGATGCAATTGAAAGTTATTCAAGTAAAGCTGAGATAAGATATGTTGGAGGTTGTGTGAGAAAAATTATTAACAATGAAAAAGTTGATGATATTGATTTAGCTACCAATATTGACCCGATAAAAGTAAAAGAGGCTCTTGAAAATAAAAATATAAATTATTTTGAGACTGGTATTGAACATGGAACCATTACAGCTTTAATTGAAAATGATAAATTTGAAATCACATCTTTGAGAAGTGATATTAAAACCGATGGTCGTCATGCAGAAATAGAATTTACAACTAACTGGATTAAAGATGCTGAAAGACGTGACTTTACAATTAATTCTATATATGCAGATATTAACGGAAATTTGTTTGACCCTTTTGATGGAAAAAAAGATTTAGAAAATGGACTAGTAAAATTTATTGGAGAACCAGAAAAAAGAATAAAAGAGGATTATTTAAGAATACTAAGATATTTGAGATTTTTTGCGCTTTATAGTAAGAATGACCACCTTGAGGAAATTAAAAAAACGATTAAAAAAAATATAGTTGGAATAAAAAAGTTATCATCAGAAAGATTACTA
>CACHYG010000027.1 GCA_902584015.1 uncultured Pelagibacteraceae bacterium | reverse complement strand
ATAAAAAATATTATTTTTCAACTAAAGATAACATAGTTATTGAATCCTTAATTTCTGATGGGATTGAAATTCCAGAAAAGTATGTGAGTATTTTAGATTTAGATAAATCAAATATTCCCACTGATATTGAAGTTATGATTAACGACGGTGAGACAGCAATGATTTTGCTAAGATTAGTTGAAATTATTGGAGAGGATGATTTGAAAAATCTTGGGACAGAAACATTATATTTCATCATTAGTACTTTAAATAAACTTAATATTGATAAAATTAGAAATGATATCATTCTTCAAGTTATTCCTATAAAAGCATAAAAAAATAAGTTTTATGACCATTAAAAAATTAATTACTGTGCCAGACGAAGTTTTACGTAAAAAATCCCTACCAATTGAAAAAATAACAATCGAAGAAAAGAAACTGGTGAATGATATGTTTGAGACAATGTATCATCATAAAGGAATTGGTTTAGCATCAATCCAAGTTGGAATACCAAAGAGGATAATTGTGTTAGATGTTTCGCAAAAAGAGGAAAAAAAAACACCATTATGTTTCATAAATCCAATTGTGCGGAAAATAAGTAGTGAAAAATCTGTATACGAGGAAGGTTGTTTATCAATACCTGACACCTTTATTAAAATTGAGAGACCTAAGACCTGTCTAATTGAATATATTGATATAAAAGGAAAACAAAACCAGATGGAATGTGATAATCTCTTATCTACCTGTATTCAACATGAAATAAATCATTTAGACGGTAAGCTTATCATTGATTATTTATCAAAATTAAAAAAAGATTTAATTATTAAAAAATTATCTAAAGCGAGAAAAAATCCAGATAGAATAGTTGTATAGAATGCTTAAAAAAATTATTTTTATGGGAACACCAATTTTTGCTGTGCCCATATTAAAATCGTTATATCAAAATGGATATCCAGTTTCTGTTGTTTATTCTCAACCTCCTAAAAAATCAAGTAGAGGAATGAAAACTCAAAAATCCCCCGTTCATCTTATGGCAGAAACCTTAAACATCGAAGCTAGAACTCCAGATGTCCTAAAAGGAAATTCTATAGAAGAGAGCTTTCTTAAAAACCATGATGCCGATCTTGCAATAGTAGTCGCTTATGGAAAATTATTACCTGAAAGTTTTTTAAATTTAACAAAAAAAGGATTTATAAATATTCATGCATCAATTTTGCCAAGTTGGAGAGGAGCTGCGCCAATACAAAGAGCAATAATTAATTTAGATAAAAAAACTGGAATTAGTGTAATGAAAATTAATAATAAACTAGATTCTGGTCCAGTATGTAATAAATATGAAATTGAAATTAAAAAACAAGATAATTTTGAGACAATATCTGAAAAACTTTCGTTGATCGCATCAGAAAAAATACTTGATGAAATAGATAATATTATAGATGGCAAAGCAAATTTTATAGAGCAAGAACATGATAAAGCAACTTATGCAAATAAAATTGAAAAAAACTGAAGGGAAAATAAATTGGAATATCAAGGCAGAGGAAATATTAGGATTGATAAATGGATTATTTCCATTACCTGGAGCATGGTTTACCTATAAAGGAGAAAGATATAAAATACTTAGAGCAGAGGTAGGAAATTCAAAGGGTGAGCCAGGAATTGTTTTGAGCGAAAATCTAGAGATAGGATGTAAGGAAGGTTCCTTAAAAATAACTGAAATTCAAAGAGAAGGAAAGAAAGTTCAAAAAATAGGTGAATTTTTACTTGGATCAAGGATAAAAAAAGGTTCAAACCTAAATAATGTTTAGATATCAGATTCTTGTCGAATATGTTGGAACAGGGTTTATTGGTTGGCAATCTCAACCAAAAGGGAAATCGGTTCAGAAAACTATTGAAAAATCATTAGAAAAAATCTTGAAAGAAAAAATATCAGTTGTTGGTCAAGGAAGATTAGATGCAGGTGTCCATGCAATTTCACAGTCTGCTCATTTTGATGCTAAAATTAAAATTTTGGATATTAATAGATTTCTAAACAGATTAAATTTTTTGCTTAATAAAAGTATGATTTCAATATTAAATATAAAGAAAAGAAATGAAAAGTTTCATTCTAGATATTCAGCTAAAGCTAGAATATATCAATATATAATCCTAAATCGAGAAAGTGTTCCAACAATTAATAAAAATAGAGTTTGGCATATAAGAAAAAAAATCAATTTAGAAAATATTAAAAGAGGTGCAAAATTTCTAGTTGGAAAAAAAGATTTTTCAACCTTTAGAGCTTCATCATGTTCTGCTAAGAGTCCCATAAGAACTTTAGAAAAAGTAAACATATTAAAAAAAAAAAATCAAATATTCATTGAATTTAGATCTAGGTCATTCCTTCAATCACAAGTTAGATCAATGGTAGGTTGTCTTAAATATCTAGGAGAGGGAAAATGGGATTTAAAGAAGTTTAAAAATGTAACTTTATCAAAAAAAAGAACATTTTGTGCACCTCCAGCACCACCTAGTGGCTTATTTCTTAAAAAAGTTATTTATTAATTCTAGAGTTTTTTCTAAATTTTTTATTTATTCTCCATCGACTTTCTGATCTAACTATAAAACCACAACAATTTTTTGCGCGGCACTTGCAAGGAAACTGTTTATAATCCTCATCATATGAAAATCCATAATCATATGTAAGCTCTTCATTTTTTTTAATATCTTTGATTGCTGTTACATAAATTTTATATCCAGTACCATCAACTTCACAGTTTGGATCACAGCTATGATTTATATTTTTAGCTATGTTCCATGAGTAATCGCCGTCTAGCGAATACCTTTTATTAATATCAAATAAGTATATATCTTTGTCATTATCATATTTGGGGTTACGCTCAACTTCACTATTAGTTATAATTTTTCCTTTATATTGAATTATTCTAATGCCAGCTTTAATATTTTTTGTAGCGTAAAGTCCTTTTTTGTCGATATTAGAATTTTTTATTTTATATAATTTCATGTTTTATTTTCAGATAGAGCGTTTACATGATTGAAAGCACTATGAGCAAGAGCATTAAGGTCATACCCACCTTCTAATACTGATATAACTTTACCTTTTGTAAACTCATTAGTTGCTTTAAGTGTTCTTTTTGTAATCTCATAAAAATCCTCAGATTGTAATTCAAATTGAGCAAGTGGATCAGCTATATTTGCATCAAAACCCATACTAAAAATCAAAAATTCTGGCCTAAATTTTGCTAATTTATCTAAAACTTTATCTAATGCACTCAAATATTCCTCTGTATTTGTTCCTGCTGGTAGTGGTACATTGAAAATATTATCATGATTTCCTTTTTCTTTATCGCTTCCAGTTCCAGGATAAAATGGATATTGATGGGTTGATAGGTATAAAACATTTTTATTATCATAAAAAATATCTTGGGTCCCATTTCCATGATGAACATCAGGATCGAATATAGCTACTCTTTTATAATTAAATTTATGAATAAGATAATGGGCTGCAACTGCACAATTATTATAAATACAAAATCCCATCGCTTTATCTTTTTCAGCATGATGACCCGGTGGGCGTACTGCACAAAATGCATTTTTAAATTGTCTATTTTCAACCCCGTCAACTGCTTTAATTACAGAACCAACCGCATCAATTGTGGCATCTTTACTACCGGGAGAGATAATAGTGTCTCCATCTAAAAATTTTATTCCTTCATCTGGAAAACTTTTTTTAACAATATCAATATAATTTTCATTATGCACTTTTTTTAAAATATCATGATCAAAAGTACCTGGCTTATCCCAAATTAAATTTTTATTTTTTTTTAATTTTTCAGTGATTGCTATCACTCTTTTTGGTTGTTCCGGATGACCATCACCTGTTAAGTGATTAATTGAGGTATCCGAAGAAATTATTGCGGTTTTCACGAAAAATAATTATCTAAGATTAAAGAATAAATTTTTGTTAATTTTCTCAAATCACTTAAAGACACTGCCTCATCAACTTTATGCATAGTTTTTCCAACTAATCCAAATTCTAAACATGGACATATATTTTTTATGAACCTTGCATCAGAAGTTCCTCCAGTTGTAGAGAGCTTTGGTTGTATTTTTGTTATTTTTTTTATAATTTTTTGTATAATAAATGTCGTTTTATTTGGTTTTGTTAAAAATGCTTCTCCAGATACTCTATATTCTATTTTAAATTTAGATTTATTTTTTTTACAAATTTCTTTAATTATTTTATTAAGTTTTTTTTTTAAAGAACCTGATGAATGTTTGTTATTATATCGAATGTTAAAAGTTGCTTCAGCAGATTTTGGAATAACATTATCTGCATTATTATCTATATTTATTTTTGTAACTTCTAAATTTGATGGTTGGAAGTTTTTTGTTCCTTTGTCAAACCTAATATTTTTCAAAACATCTAAAATTTTTATTAATGCTGTTGAGGGATTTATAGCTCTTTGTGGATAGGCAACATGCCCTTGAACGCCAAGTATTGTCAGTTTCCCAGTCAAACTGCCCCTTCGACCAATTTTAATCATTTCACCTAATCTATTTGGATTAGTAGGCTCACCTACTAAACAAAAGTTAATCTTTTCCTTTCTCTTTTTAAGATATTTAACAACTTTTTTAGTCCCATTTATTGCATCACCTTCTTCATCTCCAGTAATTAAAAAACTAATTGATCCTTTAAATTTTTTATTATTATTTAAAAAAATACTTACAGCTGAAACAAAAGCTGCAATAGAACTTTTCATGTCATTCGCGCCTCTACCAATAAGATGACCTTTTTTTACTGACGGTCTAAAGGGATTGACTGTCCAATCTTTAACATTTCCAGGGGGTACAATATCTAAATGGCCAGCATAACAGAAATTAGGATTTTTATTTCCTAACCTAGCATACAAATTTTTAACTGGTTTATAATTTTTTTCTTTAAACTCTAAGATTTTTGTCTTGAAACCAAGTTTTTTTAATTTTTTTTCTAAAAACTTCATTATACCAGCATCAACTGGTGTTACTGATGGGTACCTGATTAGCTCTTTAGCTAATTGAAGCTCATTAATTTTTTGCATTTTTACTCTCTTAAAAGATCGTTTATGGATGTTTTTGATCTTGTTTTTTCATCAACCTGTTTAATTATTACTGCACAATTTAGTGAGGGTGCTGATGGATTTTTTTTGTCAGGAAGAGACCCGGGAACGATTACTGAATAGGGAGGAATTTTTCCATAAGATATATCCCCAGTTTTTCTATTCACAATTTTCGTTGATTGACCTATATACATACCCATACTTAATACTGTTCCCTCTCCAACAATTACACCTTCAACGACCTCAGACATTGCTCCAACAAAAACATTATCTTCGATTATGGTTGGAAGTGCTTGAGCTGGTTCTAAAACTCCACCAATTCCAGATCCAGCAGATATATGACAATTTTCACCAATTTGACAGCAGCTACCAGCACGACTGAAGGTATCCATCATTGTTCCAGCTCCAATGTAAGCGCCAATGTTTACATAGCAAGGCATTAGAACAGCATTCTTTCCAATAAAAGACCCAGGACGCACAGGACTATTGGGCGTCATCCGAAATCCAGCTGCCTCATGTTGTTCTTTTGTCCAGCCAGCTGTTTTACCTTTTAATAAATGAGCTTTATCATACCAACTACTATATGGACCATTTAAATTTTCCATAGGATAAATCCTAAAACTTAACATAATTGCTTTTTTTAGATGTTGATGAGTTTTCCACTCACCATTAATCTTTTCTGCAACACGAGATTTGCCGCTATCAAGATCATTTAGAACCTGGTTAATTGCATCTTTTAAAGATTGATCTGAATTCTGATTTACTTGATCTTTATTTTCCCAAGCTTCATTTATAATTTTTTCAATAGTCATAATTTATTTACTTTTTAATAACCTTATTTCTTTTAAAAATAAAGATAGATTTTCAATTTTATAATCAATGTAATCTTTGTCGGACTCCATTTTGCCCCACTGTTCATCATTTATTAGCCAAACAGTTGTACAACCCCTTTGCTTGCCTATTGATAAATTTTTAGCAATATCTTCTATATAAATTGTGTTATTTGGATCTATCCCAAATTTTTTTACCATTAAATCAAATGCTTTTGGTTCTGGCTTAGGTCTGTACTCAGCATCGCTGATATCAAATATCCCCTCAAACAAATCCTCAATACCTAAATGAGTAAGCACATTCTTTGCATGATCAGCACTTCCATTTGTAAAAATTAATTTTTTCATATCTAAATTCTCTAATTGTTCCCTTAAAACTGTATCTTTCTTCATAAAGGAAAGATCTATATTATGAACATACTTTAGGAATTCTTTTGGCGGAATATCATGATGTATCATTAATCCATTGAGACTAGTATTATATTTATAAAAATAATTGGTTTGTAATTCTTTGGCTTTAATTAAATCTATATTTAATTTTTCAGAAATATATTTTGTCATTAATCTGGAAACTTGTCCAAAAACGGCCTCTAAGTCTTGATAAACAGTTCCATCTAAATCTAATAATAAATTTTTTTTAGTTTTAAGTTCTTTCATTTTAAATAATTACCTAATTAAAGTCCCCGAACCTTTATCTGAGAAAATTTCATATAGTACAGAATGTTTCTTTCTTCCATCTATAATAGCAACTGCAGTAACACCGTTATTTATTGCATCTAAACAAGTATTTATCTTAGGTATCATTCCTTCTGTGATAGTACCATTTTTAACCATATCTAAGATTTCTGATGATGTTATTTCTTGTATTAGTTTTTTATTTTTATCTAACACACCCTCAACGTTTGTCATAAGTAATAATCTTCTAGACCTCAGAGACTTAGCAATAGCTCCAGCTGCAATGTCACCATTTATATTAAATGCTTGATTATTACTTCCGAGCCCAAGAGGAGATATTATTGGTATTAATTTATTTTCAATTTTATCCTTAATAGCATCAACATCAATTTTGTCTGGTATTCCAACAAATCCTAACTCTTTAGCTTCTGGTATTACTTCAATTGCACAGTTTTGCTTTGTATTTAAAGATATAGCTTTAACACCTTTTTCTTTTAAGGAAGAAACTATGTCTTCATTAAATTCAATTAGTACTTTTTCAACAATATTTATAACTTTTGCATCTGTCACTCGTAATCCTCTAATAAACTTTGATACGATATTTGATTTATCTAGTTCTCTTTTAATTCTCGGTCCCCCACCATGAATTACGACAATTGACAGACTCAGTTTATTTAAAATACTTATATCTTCTATAAAGTTATTAAAAATGTTTCTGTCAATAAAAACATTTCCTCCATATTTAATAACAATTAAGTCATTTTTATATTTTTCTATATATTTTTTTACTTGATCTATAGGCGGACCATCCTTAGGCAATATTTTATTTAGATCCATCAAATTCTAAGTGGTTTTTACTTTGGTTTGTCTCATTATCACAAGTTGTTGAGCCATAGTTAAAATATTATTTATTGTCCAATATATAACTAAGCCTGATGGAAATGGTGCCAATATAATTGTTAAAAACAAAGGAAAGAACATAAAAATTTTTTGTTGTATAGGATCTGGAGGAGTAGGATTTAACTTTTGCTGTAAATACATCGTTAAGCCCATAAGACAAGGCCAAACTCCTATAATAAGAAATGATGGAGGGTCCCATGGAATTAAGCCGAAAAGGTTAAAAATTGAAGTTGGGTCTCTCTCAGACAAATCTTTTATCCAACCATAAAATGACTGGTGTCTCATTTCTAAAGTAACAAAAAGAACTTTATATATAGCAAAAAAGAAAGGAATCTGAATAAAAATTGGTAAACAACCTGATACAGGATTTACTTTTTCTTTCTTATATAAAGCCATCATTTCTTGCTGTAGTTTCATTTTATCATCCTTATGCAACTCCTTAAGTCTTGTCATTTCTGGTTGTAGAACCTTCATTTTAGCCATAGATTTAAATGAATAATTTGCCAAAGGATAAAATAATATTCTTATACAAATTGTAATTAATACTATCGCTATTCCAAAGTTACCTGTGAGTTTAAAGAAATAATCAATTGCGAAAAAGAAATTTTTTGTGAAAAAATAAAACCATCCCCAGTCAATTGCTAGATCAAACTTAGATATATTGGATTTTTCTGCATAATTATCTATAACATCTACCTCTTTTGCAGCCACGATTACTCTTACATTGCTTGAAACAGTCCCTTTCGATTCTAATTCCATGGGTTTAGTCTCAATGAAATTTGCTCTGAATTTATTTTTAAAATTAAAGTCTGCCCTAAATTCCTTATTTTTTTCGGGAATTAATGTAGTAATCCAATATTTATCAGTTATACCTAGCCACCCAGTCTCAGCTTTTTGTGAAAACTCTTTTTCCTCAATATCATCATAATCTTTTTCTACAAGCTGGTCATTTAAAACACCAATTAAACCCTCATGTAGAATATAAAAATTTGTTACTTCCGGCGATTTATTTCTTATTATCTGACCGTATGCATAAAAGTCATAAGATTTTTCTGATTGATTTGTAATTATTTGATCTATTGAGAATAAAAATTTTTCATCAATTTTTATTTTTTTTTTAAAACTTATGCCTTGATTGTTATTCCAAACCAAAGTCACTGGATTGCCAGGTGTAAGTTTATTGTTTCCTTCTACCTTCCAACTTGTATTAGAACTTGGCAACTCAATATTTTTACTACTAGATACCCAGCCAGTTTCTACAAAATATCCTTCGCTATATTTCTTTGGGTTTAATAAAGTAATTTTATTTTTACCATCAAGAGTTTCAGTATAATTTTTAAAAATTAGATCATCAATTGTTCCACCCATCAAAGAAATTGAACCTTTAATGTTTTGATTTTCGAATTCAACTCTATTACTTTCTTTTAACGCTTGATCTCTAGATAATTCAACTATTTTTTCGGATTCTTCCAATTTAGGAGCCTCGGAACTCAGAGATGATTTTTGTTCGTCTATCTTTTTAAATTCATTCGGACTTGGTGCAAAAAATAAACTATAAAGAATTATTACAGCTGCACTCAATGATATTGCTGCTATTACATTCTTTGTATCCATTATTGTTTACCTTTTCTTTTAATTACAGGATCATAACCATCAC
>CACHYG010000026.1 GCA_902584015.1 uncultured Pelagibacteraceae bacterium | reverse complement strand
GACCGATAGTGAACTAGTACCGTGAGGGAAAGGTGAAAAGAACCCCTATTAGGGGAGTGAAATAGAACCTGAAACCGCATGCCTACAATCAGTCGAAGCTCTTTTTAGAGTGACGGCGTACCTTTTGTATAATGGGTCAGTGACTTAATTTATTAAGCAAGCTTAAGCCATCTAGGTGTAGGCGCAGCGAAAGCAAGTCTTAATAGGGCGATTAGTTTAATGAATTAGACCCGAAAACGAATGAGCTTACCATGAGCAGGTTGAATGCAAGGTAACACTTGCTGGAGGACCGAACCAGTTGACGTTGAAAAGTCTTTGGATGACTTGTGGTAAGGGGTGAAAGGCCAACCAAATTCGTAGATAGCTGGTTTTCCGCGAAAACTATTTAGGTAGTGCGTTGAATAAATAGATGTTTAGAGGTAGAGCACTAAATGGGCTAGGGGGAAGAGATTCTTACCAAACCTAATAAAACTCCGAATGCTGAACATTGTTCTTCAACAGACAGACTGTGGGTGCTAAGGTCCATGGTCGAGAGGGAAAAAGCCCAGACCACCAGATAAGGTCCCGAAATTGTGATTAAGTGTGAAAGGATGTGGAAATTCCTTAACAGCCGGGAGGTTGGCTTAGAAGCAGCCATCCTTTAAAGATAGCGTAACAGCTCACCGGTCTAATAGAGTTTCTGCGCCGAAGATGTAACGGGGCTCAAATCACATACCGAATCTGTGGGTTTATAAAACTTTCGAGTTTTATAAGCGGTAGCGGAACGTTCTGTAAGCCTGTAAAGGGATACCCGTGAGGGGTCCTGGAGGTATCAGAAGTGCGAATGCTGACATAAGTAACGATAAATAAAGTGAAAAACTTTATCGCCGAAAATCCAAGGGTTTCTGCGCAAGGTTAATCCGCGCAGAGTTAGTCGGCCCCTAAGGCGAGGGCGAAAGCCGTAGTCGATGGGAACAAGGTTAATATTCCTTGACCAGATGGTAGTGACGGATTTTGTAAGTTGTGAACTCTTAATGGATTGAGTTTGCCGCGAAAAAGTCCCAGGAAACAGCTCCATCATAAGACCGTACCCTAAACCGACACAGGTGGATTAATAGAGTATATTTAGGCGCTTGAGAGAATGATGTTGAAGGAACTCGGCAAAATGCTTCTGTAACTTCGGAATAAAGAAGACCTTTTAGTAGGCAACTATTAAAGGGTGGCACAAGCCAGGGAGAAGCGACTGTTTATCAAAAACACAGGGCTCTGCTAACACGTAAGTGGATGTATAGGGTCTGACGCCTGCCCGGTGCTGGAAGGTTAATGCGATGGGTGCAAGCTCATTTCTGAAGCCCCAGTAAACGGCGGCCGTAACTATAACGGTCCTAAGGTAGCGAAATTCCTTGTCGGGTAAGTTCCGACCTGCATGAATGGCGTAACGATTTCTCCGCTGTCTCCAACATCAACTCAGTGAAATTGAATTCTCCGTGAAGATGCGGAGTTCGCGTAGTTAGACGGAAAGACCCCGTGCACCTTTACTGCAACTTTACATTGGTGTTAGGAAAAACATATTTAGCATAGGAGGGAGACATTGAAACCAAGGCGTCAGCTTTGGTGGAGTCACCAGTGAAATACCTCTTTTGTTTTTCTTGATATCTAACTGATCACCGTTATCCGGTATCAAGACATTGTATGGTGGGTAGTTTGACTGGGGCGGTCGCCTCCCAAATAGTAACGGAGGCGTGCGAAGGTAAGCTCAGAACGGTCAGAAATCGTTCGTAGAGTGCAATGGCATAAGCTTGCCTGACTGCAAGACTGACAAGTCGAGCAGAGTCGAAAGACGGTCATAGTGATCCGGTGGTTCTGAGTGGAAGGGCCATCGCTCAACGGATAAAAGGTACGCCGGGGATAACAGGCTGATACTGCCCAAGAGCTCATATCGACGGCAGTGTTTGGCACCTCGATGTCGGCTCATCACATCCTGGGGCTGGAGCAGGTCCCAAGGGTTTGGCTGTTCGCCAATTAAAGTGGTACGTGAGCTGGGTTCAGAACGTCGTGAGACAGTTCGGTCCCTATCTGCTATGCGTGTAGAAGAATTGAGAGGAGCTGTCCCTAGTACGAGAGGACCGGGATGGACGTACCACTGGTGGACCGGTTGTAGCGCCAGCTGCAGTGCCGGGTAGCTAAGTACGGACGAGATAACTGCTGAAAGCATCTAAGCGGGAAACTCACCTCAAAACTAGTTCTTCCTATAGAGCCGTGGTAGACCACCACGTTGATAGGCTGGGTGTGGAAGTGCGGTAACGCATGTAGCTGACCAGTACTAATAGCTCAATTGGCTTGATTTATGCACTGAAAAAAATTTCAAAAATATTGAATGATAAGATTATTTTTTTTTACCTATTACTATAAATAACCCACCATCAGAACCAAGCGGTCCAAATAGCATTATTATCTGTGAAAGCAACCTGTAAATAAAATTTCCTTTAGACTGTTTATTGAATATTTTACTTTCATCTAAAGGAGTAAAATCACAAGTAGGTATTGAACTTAAATACTCAATTTCATTCTGGTCGAACCATTTAATTACCTCGTCTAATGTATGAAGACTTTCAACAGGATGCATGTATTGGTCTTTTATCCAAGCTTCGACCTGTTCATCATTTTTAAGGTTTCTTAAAGTTGGATCAAGAAGCATGACTATTTTTTTTCCAAAAATTTTGTATAAAAATCTTCTAAAAATTGTTCTCAACCGTCCAATTTTATTATAAAGACCAATTAAAATATAACCATTTTTTTTTAGTGATTTAATTAAAATTTTGAAAGCAAAATATGGATCTTTCGTATGATGCAAAACTCCATTTGACCAAATAAAATCAAATACTTCATCTTTAAATATGTTGTCAAAAACATTTGCATTTATAAATTTGATATTACTAATTTTATTTTTTTTACAAAAGTTTTGTGCTAAAGAAATTGATTTTAATGTGGGATCTAGTGCGAAAATTTTATTATTTGTTCCAATTGCAAAATAGGCAGACAATTGTCCAGTACCACATCCAACTTCTAAAATTTTTTTATTAAATCCAATAAAGTCTTTTGTGTATTTTGCGATTACGTTTTTATCCCCTTTATAATTTATTGATGATTTATCATCATTTTCTTTGTAATTTGGAAATGGATTTGCATCATAAAAATCGGCAACTTTTTTTGTTGTTAAATCACCAATCTCAAATCTTAAAATATCATCTACAGTTCTAAAATCTTTTTTAAATTCTTGCATTATTAAAATTTTATTTGATCTTCTTTTCTCAAAAAACAGTTTTGAATAACTAAACAATCGAGATTTGTTGACATAAAACATTTATATGCGTCCATAGGTGTATTTACAATTGGTTCACCTCTAACATTAAAAGATGTATTTATTATAATTGGACAGCCTGTTTTTTCTTTGAACTTTTTGATTAAATCATAATAAATTCCGTTATCTTCCTTTACTGTCTGAACTCGAGCAGTATAGTCAACGTGTGTTACGGCAGGTATATCAGATTTAATTATATCTAATTTTTTTAAGCCTTCCGCTTTTTTCACTTCTTCATGATTATTTTTTAATTTATTTTTTTTTACTCTTGAAACCATAAGCATATATGGACTATCTATCTCTAAATCGAACCATTCATTTACATCCTCTTTTAAAACCGATGGTGCGAATGGCCTAAAACTTTCTCTGAATTTAACTTTTAAATTTAAGTTTTTTTGCATATCTCCTGATCTGGGATCTCCTATAATTGATCTGGATCCTAAAGCTCTAGGGCCAAATTCCATTCTGCCTTGGAACCAACCTATAGCTTTTCCTCTCTTAATCTCTTCAGCAGTTTCCTCAATTAAATCATTTCTATTGTAAACTTTATAATTTGCACCAATATTAGTTAAAATTTCCTGTACTTCTTCATCAGAATATTCAGGCCCAAGATAGGAGCATTTCATGGAGTCTTTTTCCCCAACAGTCCTTTTATTATTCATCTCATTATACCATAAAGCCAAAGCTGATCCAAGTGAACCACCAGCATCTCCAGCAGCTGGCTGCACCCAAATGTTATCAAAAATTTTTTCTTCTAATATTTTCCCATTAGCAACACAATTTAGTGCAACACCACCAGCTAAACACAAATTTTTAACATTATATTTTTTTCTGATATTTTTTGTAAGATTTAACATTATTTTTTCTGTTACAGTTTGAATTGATGCTGCAACATCCATATAAAACTTATTTAACTCAATCTTTTGAGGGTCTCTTCTAGGGAAACCAAATAATTCATCAAACTTTTTATTCGTCATCGTAAGTCCAGTTGCATAATCAAAGTAATCTTGATTTAAATAGAAAGAACCATCATCCTTTATATCAATAAGATATTCTAGTATTTTGTCTTCGTAAATCGGTTGACCATAAGGCGCTAGTCCCATTAGTTTATATTCTCCACCATTAACCTTAAATCCAGTGTAATATGTAAAAGCAGAATAAAGTAAACCAAGAGAATGTGGAAAATGAATCTCTTCTAATATTTCTACATGATTGCCAATACCATGAGCGATTGTAGTTGTTGCCCACTCTCCAACACCATCAGCAGTTAGTATTATAGCTTCCTCGAAGGGAGAAGGATAAAAGGCACTTGCAGCATGGCTCATGTGATGTTCTGCAAAATGAATATTTTTAACATTATTAAAACTTTTATCATTAGTTTTAAGCGATTTAATTAAATTGTATTTCTGAAATAATTTTTCATTTAACCAAACAGGCATAGCTTTAGAAAAAGACTTAAAACCTCTAGGCGCTACTGATAAATAAGTTTCCAAAAGTCTCTCAAATTTCAAAAAAGGTTTTTCGTAAAATACAATTTTATCAATATCTTTTAATTTTAATCCTGTGTAATCCAATATGAATTTTATTGAATGAAACGGATAACTTTCATCATGCTTTATTCTGGTAAATCTTTCCTCTTGAGCTGCTGCGATTATTTCACCATCTTTTATCAGACATGCTGCGCTGTCATGATAAAATGCAGAAATTCCTAAAATATATGTCACTTTGCTAATTAGAATATTACGTAAATGAATGGAGCTACAGCTGATCCTTGACTTAAAATTATAAGTCCACCAAATAATACTAAAAACATCAAAATTGGAAGCAGCCAAAATTTTTTTCTTACTTTAAAATAATTAATAAATTCTTTGATAAAATCCATATTAATTAGAATATTGTATAAATGAATGGAGCTACGACTGTACCTTGACTTACGACTATAAGTCCACCAAAAATTATTAAAACTATTAATATTGGAACTAGCCAATATTTTTTTCTAACTTTTAAGTAGTTTATAAGTTCTTTAATAAAATCCATGGCCTCAAGTATATTAAAAATTTGATATTTTCAAGGTATAATTTTTTTGTTTTTCTAGCATAAATGATGTGTATATTTTTATTTAATGAAAATTTTTAACTTTATAAAATACAGCTTAATTCTATCAATAATAATATCAGTAATAATCGTTTTTATTGAAGGGTTTTTATCTTTTTATTTTTCTAGCAATTATTTTTATCAAAAAGATAAATTGAGCACTTATAAAAAAAATGAAATATTTTCAAAAGATAGTTATTTTATTGATCCTTACAATAAACAAAAAAAAACAACTGGAAGAACATTGTCTAATAGATATACAGTTTCAATGAATGGAAGATGGGCCCCAAATACATTGGCTAGAAAATATGATTATGATGATTATGTGAAAGGAAAAGGAGAGGGATTATTTACTGATAATTATGGTTTTGTACATAATGGAAACCCTGATAGAGAACTATTTCAGCAAGATTTCTACAACATAATATTTATTGGTGGTTCAACTGCAGAAGGCGCTAATACCACTTCATCGAATGAAAATACAATTGCAGCTCATATTGAAAAAATATTAAGAAAAAAAAATAATAAAATTAATGTGATAAATGCTGGTAAATCTGGTTATAAGACTTTTGATGAGTTTTTAATGAGCTATAATTTATTTGGAAAATTTAATATTCAAGAGATTATTTTTTTCAATGGAAATAATGATATGCTAAGTCAATCATATAGTGAAAAATTAAAATGGAATTATTTTGATGAAATAATAAATTACCAAGAACAATATCAGTTTTTGTTTTCACAAAGGTATACTTTAAAAATTAAATATTATATCAACAGATTAAAACAAAAAATTCTTAATTTAAAAACTTTAAAAAGCTCTTATAAAGCTCCACCACGTGAATTTTTAGTAAATATATTTCAAAAAGAATTTGATACTTATGAATCTAAAAAAGAAGATGAAAATTTTGAATTAATAGTCAAAAATTATATTTATAATTTAAGACTATCAAATAGTTTTTGTGTAGAATTTAAAATTAAGTGTTCTTTTTTTCTTCAACCTCACATTGGGGAAAAAAATTTAAAACATCAATATGAAAAAGAGTACTTTTCAAAAGTTAAATTTAAAAATTATGATTTGATGAAAAAAAAATGGTATAGAACCTCATCAAAATTAATGGAAAGTATTGCTGAAGAAAAAAAAATAGATTTTTATGATATTAGTAAAATTTTTGTAGGCGATCAGAGTTTAGTTCATTTGGATTTGGGTCATTATTCTGATTATGGAAATAAAATTATTGCAGAAAATATAGCTAAAAATTTACTTTTAATAAGGGATTTTAAATAATTTCTTTTAAATATTTTAAAGTATTTTCTCTATTAATTTTTAAACTAAATCTCCAAAGTTGTGAGTCTAAATAAAAATGTAACATTTGGCCAATTATAGGTATTAAAATTAAATTTTTAAATATTTCATCGTCAAAAGATTTGCCAATTATTGATAAAATTGTCATCAGAATTGAATAAGATATTATAGTAATAAAATAATTTTTATTTGAAAATAAAATAGAACTTTTTAGTTTATTTCTAGAGTCATTCACATGTTTTGTTAAATACAAATATTGAGTATAATGCATTGTTACCCCCATTATAATGACATGGACAGGATTAGAAACAAAACAGGCCGGAAAAAAAATAAGCATACCTGTGATAAAAGTTAGATAGTTTTCAGAATAATTAAATTTTATAATGTAATAAATTGAAATTAAGAATAGATATAATAAAACCAAAATATTTAAAAAAAACAGGTGATCTGATTTAATTATAGGTAAATAAAATCTCAAATAAGCAATTACAAGCATAATAAAGTTGAAAAAATAAATTTGCTTTTCTTGAAATGAATATTCATTGCTATTTTTAGAATATAATTTACATACCCCTGAGCTTTGTCTTGTTACATGAAAAATGTTTGCAATAAAAAAAACTAATAGGAATATGTTCTTATAAGCAAAAAAACCATAGATTGATAAACCAACAATCAAAATAGGCACTATAATTAGATTTATTTTTTTTTCTTTTATAAATTCCAAGTTCATTTTAGATAAGAAAAAAGGCCATGTAGCTCCAAAATGTGTCTCCGCTAAAACTAAAATTGTAAATATTATTAATGCAGTTTCAAATTGGGGAAATAAATACAGAATTGATCCATATATTATTGGAAATAATATGGGAAACTTTACAAGTAATAATTGATTAATTCTAGAATTTTTCATTTTAAAATTGATTTTTCATTGTTCCAATGTTTTTATCTTTTTTGATCCAATAGCTTTTTTTTCCATTCTTTTTTAGATTAAGTGGATCTTTAAATTGTCTCATTAAAATTCCTATAGGTGTAACAAAAAGAAAATATATTAGGGTCATTATTATAGGTGCGATGATGCCACCAAGTTTTAATCCTAAATTAATCCACATTAAGTTAAAAGGTGTCAATATTTTTGAGTTGATTAAACCTAAAATTAAAAAGATTAATCCTATTGAAAAAGTCCAGAATCCAAATTGTCCACCTCCCATAATTGGATATAAAGAAACAATTGTAAAAAAAATAAAAAAAACTATTCCTAAACTTTTATTTGATGGTAATTTTTGAATGTTCATTAGTTTTAATTTAGTTTAACTTCTTTATTTTATTTATCACAAAATTAATATTTTTAAACTTGTAATTAAGTCTATTTTTTAATAATTTATTGGATAGTGAAACATCTTTTGGTCTTTTCTCAGGTAATTTAAAATCATCTAATGAACATTTTGTTATTTCGGTTTTTGAATTAAAAATTTTAATTATCTTTCTTAAAATTTCGTATCTACTTAAACGCTCATTTCCTGATAAATTATATAATCCAGTCATTTTTTTTGTTGCAGCAATATCTATCACATTTGCCAAATCTTCATCGTAAATTGGTGTAAAAATTTGGTCTTTTGCAACTTTTATGTTCTTTTTTTTTCTAATCTGTTTGATAAAATTAGTTATTAGAGTATTGTCATTTTTTTTACTACCATAAACCTTTGATAATCTAAAGATTAATGCTGGCAGTTTCTTATTTAAAATAAATTTTTCTAATAATTCTTTTTGGTATCCATAAGTTAGAATTGGATTAGTTTTGCTATTTTCTAAATAATTACCTTTTCTACCATTGAAAACAAATTCTGTAGAAAAAACAATTGGTACAATATTTCTTTTTACACATTTCATTATTATTTTCTTAATTGAGTAATAATTTGTTCTCATTGTTTTTTTTGGATATTTAAAACATTTATCAGGATCTGACTCAGCAGAAAAAATAATAATATGTGTAGGATCAAATTTTGATATCAAATAATTAATTTCATCTTTATTAATATCAAATTTTTTTAAATCATTTCTTTTAGAATTGTTTTTTGATGCAAATTTTATTTTCTTTTTGAACTTTGAATAGAAAATTTTTCCTATCTTGCTTGATGCACCAATTACTACGTATCTATTTTGCAATTCTTTTTTGTTCACCAGTAGGATCAATATTTAAAACACTTCCATGTCCACCACCACCTTCTTTGATGTCTTTTGCTATAATCATTCCGTGATCAATACATCTATCAAAGTCTATTCCATATCTATAAACTCCAGCTCTACCGGCTGAGTAAACTCCTTCCGGCATTAATTTGAAATAATCATCTGCAAGGTCTTGATATTTTTTAATAGGCAAGGGATATAGCCTATTTGACAGTGAGGGTACTTCTAAACCAATAAGTGTATTTTTTGATTTATATTTTGTTAATTTTTTATATTCAACACATCGTGTTACTTTACCTTTTCCAGGATAGTAGATAAAATAAACATCTTTCGGAAATGCATTTTCTATTGGTAAAACAAAAGGATAAAAATCCCTTCCTATAAATGGAAGTTTTCCTAACTTAAAATTAAAGATGATATCAGGAGGAAGAGTATTTACAATTATATCAAATTTCATTTTTTGATCATTTAAATTTACAGTTTTGTTCTCTATATCGTATTCATTAATTTCTGTGCTTAATAAGACTTTTACATCTTTAGTAGCTATTGGAAAATAATCGTCATAACCGTTTAATTTTATAGGATAGGCAGATATTTTATCACTAAATACTTTACCTTTTCCAGTTGCAATAGACGGA
Organism: uncultured Pelagibacteraceae bacterium; assembly: GCA_902584015.1. Classification (GTDB taxonomy): domain Bacteria; phylum Pseudomonadota; class Alphaproteobacteria; order Pelagibacterales; family Pelagibacteraceae; genus Pelagibacter. The sequence continues at coordinate 988 of CACHYG010000026.1, read as the reverse complement.
CCTTTTGGAGACCAATTAAATGTATCGATTTCATTTACCGAATCTACCATCCACATCTTTTCATTATAATTTTTTATAAATTTTTCATAAAGTATATCTCCAACTGAATTTAACCAATATTCACCAAGATTTTTTGCTCCCGCTGGACCTTTTGAATTTTTTCTTTGTTCACTTATCTCATTATAATCAGGCATTCTCTTGATATCATCTTCGTGAATTGGAAAATTGTAAAACTCATCATCTTGCTCAATGTAAGCTTTAAACTCATGCTCAGCGCAACTTCTCATCGGAACATATTTATTTAAAAAATCAAAGAGATATTTTTTATCCGTTATAAAGTGTCTTGGCCCAAAAGTATAAGGGTGGCCTCCCATTGTTAAAGTTTTACAACCTCCACCAAGCACGTTAGATTTTTCTACAACTGTAATATTATAATTTCCAATCATTGAAATTTGATGAGCTATTGCACATCCAGCTGGACCTCCACCAATAATTAATACTTTTTTCATTTCCTTTTTTTTTTAATAAATTTTGATATTTTTAAAGACATTTTTTTTAATTTTTCAATTTCTTGCTTAGAATCGAATTTTTTATTCCAAATTGGAAAAATACTATCACCTTTTTTTAAAAATGGCCCAGGTTTACTTTCATGGTAAATTACGTAATTACTCAGTGGCATCATCGTATGATACTTATTTATGGGTGTTCTAAAAATATCATTTTTCTCTATTACACAAGTTTTTTGTACAACTCCAGTATCAGTGAAAAGGATGCAAATCATTGACCCAAAAATTATATGGTAAGTTTCTCCTTTTTTTTTATGTTTATGGGGTTTATAAAAATTTTTTTTTTGTTGTAAAATTATCATATCATGATGTTTAGATTTGTTATTTTTATGAAGACATATTCGTATATCTTTTTTTGACTTTTTATAAAATCTTTTTAAAAAATTAATATGTTTTTTACTGAAAAAATCTTTTTTTGAGTC
>CACHYG010000025.1 GCA_902584015.1 uncultured Pelagibacteraceae bacterium | reverse complement strand
AGCATCTATTACACTTTTTGAGTTCTCAAAGTTTATACCACCATCAACTTCAATCTGAAAATTAAAATTATTCTCAATTTTAATTTTTTTAAGATTTTTAATTTTATTTAATACTTCTGGAATAAATTTTTGACCCCCAAATCCTGGAAATACAGACATGACCAAAACGAGATCGATCTCAGGTAAAAAATTATTTATTGTATCTAATGGTATGTCGGGATTGATTGATAAACCTACCTTGTTATTCAAACTTTTGATGAGTTTTATAGAATCATTTACGTTATCAGTGGTTTCTGGATGAATAGTTATTATATCTGAACCTGCTTCTGCGAAATTTTTAATATATTTATGTACAGGAGATATCATTAAGTGAACGTCAAATGGAAGCTTGGTGTAGTTCCGCAGGGTTTTAATGACTGGAGGTCCGATAGTTAAGTTCGGAACAAAATGACCATCCATCACATCTACATGTATCATATCTGCACCACCCTTCTCTAAGCGGCTAATTTCTTCTCCAAGTTGGCTAAAATCAGCTGCAAGAATAGATGGTGAAATTTGAATTTTTTTCATTAAATACTTTAAGATACTACTATCAATAAAGTTTTTTAATTTGAATTAATTTTTTCCAAAAATTTGGTAAATCTGTATTGCAATTTCACTTTCTAATGGAAAAGATAGCATACCCATGACAGAATATCCCATCAGATAAGGCATAAGATAAAACCTAAACATATAAAAAAACCAGGCGACATATAGTGGAACAAGAGGTTTTATAATAAAAGATGGTGTAATTACTCTAAATGAATTTATTAACGGATCAGTTAACTTAACGAAGACTTTCATAAAGAAAAAATTCGAGTCTTCTCTTTGAAAAATATTCATTGCAACTCTTCCAATCAAAGTCCACATAATCATACCCATTATGTAGTCAACTAGATAAACAAGCGGATGAAAATTTGCAGACATTTTTTGATTAGATCAAGGGGCGAAAGTTTTCGCCCCTTGAGATTAAATTATTTAGTGTTGTTTACCAAGTACTGTTTTACCACTAGGTACACGCACTTCATCAACCATTTTTTGTGTAGCTGAGTCAGGCGCTTTAGTAATTAAGCTCACTACTATCATTGAGATTAAACTTACTAATGATCCGACAATACCAAATGTTAACTGAGTTACACCCCAGAATCCTGCTCCACCAGTACGTACCCAAACTAGATACGCAGTTCCTGAAGCTAGACCTAGAAGCATTCCTGCCACAGCACCTTGTGCATTTGCTCTCTTCCACCATACACCAAGCACAAGTGGGAAGAACAACCCTGACATTGCAAAGTCAAAAGCCCATATGACCGAACCTAAGATACCTTGAATTTCAAGTGCTGCAATTGTTGCTCCAGCAAAACCAATTATTACAAGAAGTACCCTTGCAACAATCAATCTTTTAGCAGTTTCTGCTTTAGGGTCTATGATTTTGTAATATAAATCATGAGACAAAGCATTTGCGATTGCTAAAACAAGACCGTCAGCTGTTGACATGGCAGCCGCCATACCACCTGCTGCAACTAATCCTGAAATTACATAAGGCAATCCTGCTATCTCTGGAGTTGCTAATACAACGGCTTTACCACCCATGAAAAACTCGTTTAACTCTAGAGTTCCATTTCCATTAAAGTCGCTGATAAACATTAAGTTTGCTTGGTTCCAGTTTTGATACCAATCTATAGCTTGCACTTCTGCAATTGATTTACCTATGATTCCAGTTGGAAGAGTAGGATCCATCAAAGACAGTTTTGATAATGTAGCTAACATAGGCGCTGAACAATATAGTAGGAATATAAAGAATAATGACCAACCTACTGATCTTCTTGCAGCTTTTACACTTGGAGTAGTAAAGTATCTCATCATAACGTGAGGTAATGAAGCCGTTCCGGCCATCATACAAACCGCTAGTGAAATAAATTTCCAAGGAGTCGTATTCACTTCTGCATGCGCTTTAGTTATTCCAGCTAAGCCTTTTGGTACAGTTGCTAAATCAGCAGCAGAGTTTTTAACTGTTCCTAAACCGAATTGAGATTCTAATTCTCCAATTCTAGCAACTTCATCTGCTAACATTAGATGAGGGAATACCCCAGCACCCATTTTATTACTGATCCAGAAAACAGGAAGTAAGTACGCTATAATTAATACAATGTACTGCGCAACCTGAGTCCAAGTAACTGCTCTCATTCCACCAAGCATAGAACAAAGTAATATACTTGCTAAACCAACGTATACAGCAATTCCAAAAGGAATATCTAATGCTACAGAAGCAATCGTTCCTGTTGCATTAATTTGTGCTGTCACGTAAGTGAATGAAGCAACTGTTAAAACTAATACTGCGGACAGTCTGGCAACATTTCCACCATATCTAGTTCCAATAAAATCTGGAACAGTATAGCAACCAAACTTTCTTAAGTATGGTGCAAGTAGAGATGCTACTAATACATACCCACCAGTCCATCCAACTAGAAGCGCCATATAACCATAGCCCTTAAAGTAAATACCACCTGCCATCGCAACGAATGATGCACCTGACATCCAGTCAGCTGCAGTCGCCATTCCATTAAATACAGTTGGTACTTGTCGACCAGCTACATAGTATGCGTCTACTTGAATTGTTCGTGATAGGTAACCAATTATAGCATATATCGCAACAGTAAATGCAACAAAAAAGATACCAATCATCTTTGCAGTCATTCCAGCTTGCTCAGCTATTGCCATCAAAATTATGAATACTAGAAATCCTCCAGTATATATTCCATAAACTTTGGGCAAGTTATCTATAAATTTACCTTTAATCATTAGTCATCCTCTCTTTCAGTAAAGCCGAACTCTTCATCAATCTTTTCTTGTCTTCCAGCAAACCAAAAAATTAATATTACAAAGATTCCTAAAGAACCTTGACATGTCATGTAATAAGATAATGGATATCCAAAAGGTCTAATTGATGATGCTTCCATTTCGGCACCGAAGAAAAAGATGCCAATTGAGAATACAAACCATATTGCTAAAGTAATAAACAGCAAATTTCTGGTCTTTTCCCAATGTTGTTGTTGTTTTGACATTTTTTTCCCTCCCTATAGGTTAAAAAAACAATGATTACCTATAATGGTGAATTTTGGAACCCCTAAAATTGTCGAAAATCGGGAATTTTTGTACTATATTACAACTTTTGGTATATAAATGGCTCTCAAATACAAATTCAATCTAAAAGACATATCTCTGGAAGATTTTAGGGTTTACTTCTTTGCTTTATTTAAGGCCTTAATTCCAAAAAAAAAAATAAAAAATATTAGTGATTTAGAAACATTTATTCAAAAAAAATCTGCATGGGTAACACAAGTAACATTGTACAGTTACCTCAAAACAAGAATGGGTACTAAATATGTACTTCATTTTGATAATGAAATACTTTTATCATCAATTAATAAAGCAAAGTGGAATATTTATATTGTTGCACTACAAGATTTAACTTTCTATAGTTTTTCTTACATCAGAAATTTTTTTAATTACCAAGATGTTGAGAAATCAAAAGATATTTTTTTTTCTATCTTGGAAAATGAAAAAAAAAATGGAATGCCAGATGAAATTATAATTGAGGCAAAAAAAACATTTTCTGAAAGATTTTCAAAAATTAGGTGGGATCAACACTATAATTCACTTCCATTTAATGATAGCGCATTAGCATTGTACAAGTGGGCCCCAATTGCAGATGAGTTAAAAAAATTAGATAGAAAGATTGTTTTAAATTCGATGATTTTAAAATGGGATAATATTAAGGAGGAGTTTCACAAGCTAATTGATTTTTAAGTATTTTTTCTCTCACTTACCAAGTTCTTTACCACACTAGGATCTGCAAGAGTAGTCGTATCACCCAACTGATCGTATTCATTAGCAGCAATCTTTCTTAAAATTCTTCTCATAATTTTACCAGACCTAGTTTTTGGAAGTGCTGGCGCAAATTGTATAAAGTCTGGGTAAGCATGTTTCCCAACTGTACTTTTTACATGAAGTTTTAAATCTCTCTCGAGATCCATGTTTGGGTTCTCTCCAGAATTTAAAGTTACATAACAGTATAAACCATTTCCTTTTATGTCATGTGGGTATCCAACAACCGCTGCTTCAGCAACTTTTGGGTGTTTAACGAAAGCGCTTTCAATTTCGGCAGTTCCTAGATTATGTCCTGATACAATTATTACATCATCTACTCGTCCAGTAATCCAATAGTAGCCATCCTTATCTCTTCTGCACCCATCCCCGGTAAAATATTTTCCATCAAATTGAGAAAAATATGTATCAATAAACCTTTGGTGATCTCCATAAACTGTTCTCATTTGCCCTGGCCATGATTGGGCAATACATAATCTTCCCTGTCCTTGTCCCTTAATAAGTGATCCGTTTTTATCGACTATTACTGGTTTAATTCCATAAAAAGGTTTGGTCGCAGAACCAGGTTTCAAATCTATAGCACCAGTTTGAGGACTTATTAAAATACCACCAGTTTCAGTTTGCCACCATGTATCAACAATTGGACACCTAGAATCACCTACAGTTTTATAATACCACTCCCATGCCTGAGGGTTTATTGGTTCACCAACTGTACCAAGCAGTTTTAAAGATTTCCGCGATGTTTTTTTGACCAGTTTATCACCCTCTTTCATCAATGCTCTTATTGCAGTCGGGGCAGTATAAAAAATATTTACTTTATATTTGTCGATGATCTGCCACCATCTGGAAGCATCTGGATATGTCGGGACACCTTCAAACATAACTGTTGTGGCACAATTAGAAAGTGGACCATAAATTATATAGCTGTGCCCTGTAATCCATCCTATGTCAGCGCTACAAAAATAAATATCTTTTGGTTTATAATTAAATATATAATGATGTGTCATTGAAGCATAAACCATATAACCGCCCGTTGTATGAAGTACACCTTTTGGTTTTCCAGTCGAACCAGATGTGTAGAGAATAAATAGAGGATCTTCAGCATTCATTTCCTCTGGTTCACAGTTAGCTGAAACATTTTTAATCATTTCGTGGTACCAAACATCTCTGCTTTCATCCCAATTAATTCTGTTTCCAGTTCTTTTAACCACAATACATTTTTTTACCCTAGGGCATTCGACTAAAGCTTCATCTGTAATTGATTTAAGATGTATTATTTTTCCAGCTCTAACCCCTTCATCTGCAGTTATGACATAATCTGACTTACAATCGTTTATTCTTGTTGCAATACTATCAGGAGAAAATCCACCAAATATTATTGAATGTATTGCACCAATCCTAGCACAAGCCAACATTGTGTAAGCAAGTTCAGGTATCATTGTTAAATAAATTGTAACTCTATCGCCTTTTTTAACACCAAGTTCCTTAAGTCCATTGGCAGCTTTTGAAACTTCATTATGTAATTGTTTATAAGAAATTTTCTTTTGAATTTTAGGATCATCGCCGACCCAAATTATTGCAGTCTTATCCTTATTTTTCTTCAAATGTCTATCAATACAATTGGCAGAAGCATTAAGGCTTCCATCATAATACCATTTTATATGAACATCTGATTTGCTATATTTTACGTCCTTTATTTTCGAATAAGGTTTAATCCAAGTAATTCTTTTGCCCTCTTTTTTCCAAAAACTTTCGTTATCTTTTAATGATTGTTTATATTTTCTTTCATATTCTGATTTATTTATTGAGGATTTTTTGACCCAATCAGTTTTTACCTTATAAATAGTCTCTTTAAGATCATCAGTTTTTTGAATTTTACTAGAACTGGCTTTTTTTCTTGTTTTAGAAATTATTTTTTTTTTACTTTTTTTCTTTTTGTTTGATTTTGACTTTTTCTTTTTTTTCTTTTTTTTTGGCATAAAATTTTATTAGTTAATTCTACCCATCTTCAAAATAATTTTCCAGCTTTTAGTATCAATAGGCATAACTGATAATCTGCTCTGTTTAATCAAAGCTAGGTCTTTAAGATCCTTGTTTTTCTTAATGTTTTCAAGACTGACAGGATATTTAAATTTCTTTTCAAATTTTACTTGAATAGCAACAAATCGTTTCCCTTTATCTGTTGGATCTAAAAAAGCTTCTTTTATTACTTTTACAATTCCAACAATTTCCTTCCCAACATTAGAATGATAAAAAAAACACATATCACCCAATTTCATTTCCTTTAAGTTATTACAAGCTTGATAATTTCTTACTCCATCCCACATAGATCCTTTGAAACCAACTTTTTTTTGTTGATCTATTGACCAAACATCTGGCTCAGATTTTAATAACCAATATTTCACTTAAATTTCAATATTCTTAGTTTCTTCACCCTTCATGTATTTTTCAAACATCAAAAAATAAGCTTTTTCCAAATTTTTTGTAAATAATTTAATATCATATAAAGATGATTTTGATTTATTTTCTAAAATTTTATTTTTTAAAACACTTAAATAATTTTTATCCTTGGCAATTTTATTAGCGAATTTTTCATACTCTTCATAAGAGGTGGTAATTAATTCCGGCAACATCATTGTATTTAGAAAACTTGCTGATACTCTGCTTGTAAAAGACTCTCCCATGCAAGTTAAAACAGGTAAGCCTATCCTTAGTACATCACTGCATGTTGAATGAGCAGTATAGGGAAAAGTATCTAAAAATAAATCTGCATTTTTTATTCTGCTCAAATGTTCATCTAAAGGCAAACGTTTAGCAAATATGATCCTTTTTTCATCTAATCCTTTTTTTGAAGCTTCTAATTTAAGATTTTTAGATGAATATTTATTAAATTCCCTTAACCAAAGTACACTATTTGAATTTTTTTTTAAAAGATCAATCCATATATTGAATATAGAAGGTGTTATTTTTTGGTGTGAATTAAAACAACAAAAAACAAATTTTTCTTCAGGTAAATTTAATTCTTTTCTAGAAAATTTTTTTTCAGAAATTTTTTTAACGCTTTCAATCGGATGATAAGAATTTGGCATATATACAATTTTTTCTGAATAAAATTTTTGATTTTTTTTTGGGATTACTGTTTTATCAGCAATTATATAATCAATCGATTTAGAACCACTTGTGCCTGGATATCCTAAAAAATTTAATTGAATAGGTGCACACCTTTGAGTAAAAATTCCGAATCTACTTTCAGTTCCTGTATGGGTATTAAGATCAACAGCAATATCAATGTTTAATTCTAAGGAAAGGTCGGCTACTTTTGAGTCTGTCATAGATTTTATATTAATAAATTTATCAAATGTATTAACAATTTTTTTATGTATTAAATCTTTTTCGTCTAAATTTTTTCCAAAATAAAAACCGTATATTTCAAATTTTGATTTATCATGAGACTCAAGCATACCAACAATAGTATTTCCAACAGCATGATCTCTAAAGTCTCCAGAAAAGTAAGCTATTCGAATTTTTTTTTTATTTTTTATTAAATTATTTAACTTTCTATCGTTTGATTTAAATTGTTTAACCCAAATTTCTGATGCTTTCTTTTGTAAATGTGGAGAGTCAAATATAGTTAGTGCTGTAAAAGGAATAGATACTTTTCTTTCGTTTTCTAAATTTAATTTTATTGTTTCAATATCTTTTTGAAAATCTTTCCAGTTACAACCCTTAGATTTTGTATGAACTATATATCCTAATAAAAGAGGATGTTCTGGATTTATAATGTAAGCATTTTTATAATTATCCAAAGCCTCTTCCAATCTATCTAATTGTGACAAAATATGTGCTTTAAAAATATATCCATTAATAGAACTAGGTTCTATTTCTATGGCTTTATCATAACTTAATAATGCATCTTCGTATTTATTTAGTCTTGATAATGCATTGCCTCTATTATTAAGTGCATCAAAAAAATCAGGTTTAATTTCAATTGCTTTATTAAAGTGCGTTATCGCTTCATCATATTTTTTTAAATTCAAAAAAGCATTTCCTAAATTATTATACGCAAAAAAATATTTGGGATTTAACTCTAAAGCTTTTTTCCATTTATCGATGGATTTATCATACTCTTCAAGTTGAAATAAAATAATTGCAAAAATATTAAAAAATTCGGAATTATTATTATTTTTATCATTTATCTCAATACACTTATTTTTTGCTTCAATGAGGTTTCCCTTTTTAATTAAATCAAAAATAATATTAATATCTGAATTCATAAAATTAAAGCTTTACTCCAGCTCCTTTTAAAAAAATAGCTTCAGAATCAAGTGGCCATCTTGGTTTTGCAGGATGATCAAAACTATCATATTTTTTTATTTTAAGTTTTTCTAATCCAACCATTGCTATCATTGCAGCGTTATCTCCACATAGATCTAAAGGTGGAAAAATTGGATCAAAATTTTCTTTTAAACTTAATTCAATTAAAACTTTTCTTACTTTTTTGTTAGCAGCCACTCCTCCCGCGACAACAAAAGTATTATTTTTATTTTTATATAATTTTCTAAATTCATTAAAAGCAACTTTTGTTTTTTTATATAATATTTCCTCTATGGTTTTTTGAAAAGAAGCTGCAAGATCATGTTTATCTTGATCAGTTTTAATTTTTTTTGAAATTTTTAATACAGCAGTTTTTAAGCCTGCAAAGGACAAGTTGCATCCACCTTTATTTATTATTGGTTTTGGTAATTGAAACTTTTCAGGGTCTCCTTTTTCTGCAAATTTTTCTAATAAAGGTCCACCAGGAAATTTAATTCCTATTAATTTTGCAGTTTTATCAAATGCCTCCCCAAGCGCATCATCAATCGTAGTTCCAAGTCTTTTATATTTTCCCAAATTTTTAACAGCCAAATATTGAGAGTGACCACCAGAAATTAATAAAAGTAAATATGGAAATTTTAAATCAGTTACAAGTTTTGGACTTAAAGCATGACCCTCTAGATGATTTACAACAATTAGTGGTTTTTTTAACGTCATTGCTAAAGTTTTAGCAAAATTTAAACCTACTGATAAACAAACTATTAAACCGGGCCCACCAGTTACTGCTATAGCATCAATATCACTTAATTTTTTTCCACTTTTTTTTAAAGCTTTATCTACAATTAAATCAATCTTATTAATATGAGATCTTGCTGCCAACTCAGGAACAACGCCACCAAATTTTTTATGAATTTCTTCTTGGCTTGAAACGATATTTGACAGTAAATTTGGTACACCTTCATTATTTTCCTCCAAGATAGAAGCAGCTGTTTCATCACAGCTCGATTCAATTCCCAATATTAACGCTTTTTTTTTCATTAAATTTCTTTTTATAAATTATAAAATGCAAATATAAAAATTAATTATAAGTTACTTCTATGAAAAAAAAAATTACTATAGGAACAAGAGGAAGTAAATTGGCTTTAATATATGCCAAAATTGCAGAAAAAAATATTAATAAATTTAAACCAAGGTTTGGAATAAAATCTGTAAGTATTAAAAAAGTAACCACAAAAGGGGACAAAGTTCAAAATAAAAGAATTTCGGATATCGGTGGAAAGGGATTATTTACTAAAAAAATTGAAAATGAACTTTTAAACAAAAAAATTGACATCGCCGTACATGCATTAAAAGACATTCCGTCAAAAGAAACTAAAAAATTATTTACAGATTGCTTTCTTAAAAGAAATGATCCTAGAGATGTTTTGATAACTAGAAAAAAACAGAAATTTAAAAATCTTCCAAAAAACTTCATAGTAGGCACCTCATCTTTTAGAAGAGAATTTCAGCTTAAAAGAATTAGAAAAGACTTAATTTACAAATTGATTAGAGGTAATGTTGATACAAGAATTAGTAAATTAAAAAATAAAATTTACGATGCAATAATATTATCGTATGCAGGCTTAAAAAGTTTAAAAATGGAAAATAATATTTCCCAAGTTTTTTCTCTTTCAGAAATAATACCTAGCGCAGGTCAAGGTACCATTGCCTTACAATGCAGAAAAAATGATATTAGAATGGTGCAATTACTAAAAGCTATTAATCATATACCAACTAACATATGTGTAAAAATTGAAAGAGATGTTCTTAAAGTTTTAGATGGGGATTGTGAAACACCTGTCGGGGTAAATGCAAAAATACAAAATAATAAATTAAACATTGTTATTGAATTATTTTCTTTAGATGGAAAGAAAAGATTCTACCTTAAATCATCAAAAGATTTAAAATTAGCCCCTTTAGTTGGTAAAGAACTTGGTGAAAAAATTAAAAAAAGATCTAAAAGTCTTTATAAAAAAAAAAAATAAATGCATATTTTGCTTACAAGACCATTTGATGATTGTCGTGAACTTATGTTAAGATTTAAATCATTAGGACATATTGTTTCGCATATACCTGTGATTAGTATACGAAAGATCACATATGAAATTCCAGATTTTGCCCCATTTAAAGGAATTATATTTACAAGTGCTAACGCTATTAAATTTTTAGATACACAAAAAATTGACAAAAAAATAAAATGTTTTTGTGTCGGGACCGCTACAGAAAAAGTAGCTAAGATGCAAGGATTTCAAAATATATATGCAGCAAGTGGCAATGTTGAAAATCTAAAGGAGATAATCCTACAAAACTTTGCGACCAATGAAGGAAAATTAATTTATGTTACCGGGCAAATAATATCTTCAGATCTAGATAAAAAATTAAATACTGAGGGTTATAATTTAAAAAGAATAATTAATTATAAAGCTATTGAGCAAGAAAAATTTAATAGTGATGAAATAGAAAAGCTTAAAGAAAAAACACCTGATGTTGTTTATGTTTACTCACAAAATAGTGCAATAAGTTTTTTAAATATGATTAAAAATTATAATCTTCAAAGTTTTTGGATAAATACTAATTTAA
>CACHYG010000024.1 GCA_902584015.1 uncultured Pelagibacteraceae bacterium | reverse complement strand
GATGTATTAATGATGGATATTCTTGTGAAAAAATGGCTATCGAAAAAATTAAACACTTTGTTTCTAAAGAGGCATTAAACATCGATGGTTTAGGAAAAAAAATTATTGAAAATTTTTGGGATTTGAAATTAATTAGATTTCCTCAAGATATATTTAACTTAAATTACAATAGAATTTCACAATTAGATGGTTGGGGTAAGTTATCAGTGGCAAATCTAAAATATTCAATTGATAAAAAAAAAAAAATTTCTCTTAGTAAATTTATTTATGCAATTGGCATAAGACATATTGGTCTAGAAAATGCAAAATTATTATCTAAAACACTAAAAAAAATAGAAAATTTTTTAAATCTTGGAAAAAGAAATTATTTTAATGAACTATCTAATATTGATGGGATCGGAGACACTCAAATTAAATCTATACAAAAGTTTTTCTCTAATAATGAAAACTTAAATGTGTTATCTGAACTACAAAAAAATTTGACTATAATTTCAGATTCAGAGACTTCCAAAAACGGAGTTTTGAAAGAAAAAACTTTTATGTTTACAGGAAAACTAATTGGCATTAGTAGAGCAGAGGCGAAGTCTTTAGTTGAAAAAAATTCAGGTAAAATAGTAAGCAATGTAAGTCAAAAATTAGATTTTTTAATTGTTGGTGATAAACCAACTAATAGGAAAATTAAAGAAGCTGAGAGTTTTAATATAAAAGTAATCTCACAATCTGAGTTTTTAAAAATGCTAGAAATTAAAGGTTCTTAACCAACCATTTTTTTTCAGATTTATTCAAAAATTTAGAGATTTTTGAATAAACTAATAGATGATAGTGAAATAGATAATCCCTTTCTTTTTTATTTAGTAATTTGTAGTTAATTAGATCTTTATCTATTGGAGCCAAAGTTAAATTTTCAAAAAATATCTTATTATTTAATCTTTTAACATAAACTAAGTTTTCAATTCTGATACCAAATTTACCTTCTTTATAATACCCAGGTTCATTACTCAAGATCATGCCCTCTTCAAACTTAACTCGATTAAACTTAGAAATTGACTGTGGACCCTCATGAACATTTAAAAAATAACCAACCCCATGTCCTGTACCATGTCCATAATCAAGATTTGATTTTTTAAGAAACTTTCTCGCTTGTATATCTAATTTTCTTCCAGTATTTTGTAATGTTAAATTACTAGTCGCTACAGCAATGTGTCCTTTCAAAATTAAAGTGAAAATATTCTTTATTTTTTTTGGTTGCTTGTCAAAACATAGTGTTCTTGTAACATCTGTTGTACCATATTTGTATTGACCTCCAGAGTCACAAAGAAACAAATCTTTTTTTTTAATCACCCTGTTTGTTTTTTTTGTCGCTCGATAATGAACAATAGCACCATTTGATCCTGTCCCTGCAATTGTATTAAAACTTGGATATAAATAATTTTTACTTTTTTTTCTAAAATTTTCTAATTTCTTTTCAGCTTCAATTTCCGTTAATTTTTTATTTTTTGAATTTTTTATCCAAATTATAAACCTTGTTAAAGCAACTCCGTCTACAATGTGGCTTTGAATCATATTTTTTATCTCAATAGGATTTTTCTTTGATTTCAAAATATAGCAAGGATCAATTCTGTCAATTATTGAAAATTTTGATTTGATTAAATCTTCATTAAAAACTGATAATGTTTTATTATCAACAATAAATTTTTTTCCGTTTAAATTATTTATTAAATATTTAAAATTGCTTTTGTTAACAAATTGTTTAATCAATATCTTCTTTTCTTTAATTAAACTTTTAATTTTATACTTATCAGTTATTAAATACATTTTTTTAGTTTTACTTAATATAAGATTACAATTAGGCAGAGGCGAAAAGGGTGTATCCGAGCCTCTTATATTTAATAACCAAGCTACATTTTCAGGAGCACTTATAAATATGAAATCTGCTTTTTTATTTTTTAGATATTTCGATATTAAGTTTATTTTTTTTTTATGATTTATTCCTGCTGCATAGTCTGGAATTGAATAAAAAGGCTTATCTTTTTCTACTTTTATTTTAAAGATTTGGTCAATTAAATTGTTCCTTATAGGTTTTAAATCTATTTTTTTACCAAACAAATATTCTAATTGATAATAAGTAAATAGCTTAGGATCAAATCCTAAAATAATATTTTTAAAATAATTTTTTGGTAACTTTTCGTGAATATTTAAAATTTTAAAGTTATTACCTGATTCAATTTTTGCCTGAATTGAGTATCTATTATCAACAAATAAATAATTTTCTTTTTTTAAAATAACAGCTATTCCAGCTGAACCGCTAAAACCTGAAACAAGCTTTAATTTATCGTATTTGACCTGTTCAGTAAAAAAAGAGTCATTTTTTGGAATAATATATCCATCTAATTTATTAATTTTCATCAATAAACTGAGCTTTTTAAAGTTTTCTTTTCTCATTTAATCCTTTTTTGATATCTAAGCCAACCAGGACTTCTTGTACCTTCTTCAACCTCAAAATCTTGATTAAATTCAAAATCTTCAGTATAATTTTCATTTTCATCTGTAAAAGCATTTTTCTCAATAAATTTTTCAGGTAATTCCTCTATAAATCTTGATGCCATACTATCAATCCAATCTCCCTGGTAAAATCTGTTCATTGAGAATGAGATATATGCTTTTTTCTTTGCTCTAGTAATACCGACATATGCAAGCCTTCTCTCTTCTTCTAAGCCTTTGTCTCCTTTTTCCTCTATAGATTTTTGATGTGGAAATAAACCTTCTTCCCATCCAGGTAAAAAAACTATATCAAACTCTAAACCTTTAGAGGCATGCATAGTCATCAAATTAACCTTTTGACCATCCCAATCTTGGTCGATAGATGTGGCTAAAGACACGTGTTCTAAAAAACTTTCTAAATTATCAAATTCTTTCATTGCGCTGAGAAGTTCTTTAATATTTTCTAGTCTGTTTTCATTTTCTAGGTCTTTTTTGTTTTTGAGCATTGAAGAATATCCTGACTCATCCAAAATTATTTGTAAGAGTTTTACATGCTGTGTGTTCTTTAATTTATAATCATTACTCCATTTATTTAAAAAGTTTAAAAATTTACTTAACCCAACTTTTGCTTTTGGCTTAATTCCTTCAACTTCAATTAGTTTTTTAGATGAGGATACCAGGGAAAGAGAATTTTTTTTTGAATAATCGTGTATCAATTTTACAGTGCTTTCACCTATTGATCTTTTTGGATTATTGATAACTCTTTCAAATGCTAAATCATCTTTCTCTTGATAAACCAATCTAAGATAAGCGATACAATCTTTAATTTCTGCCCTTTCATAAAATTTTGTACCACCTATTATTCTGTACGGTAGTCCAATTTTTAAAAATCTTTCCTCAAATTCTCTAGTTTGAAATATTGCTCTTACTAAAATAGTAATTTGATTTAGTGAAAAATTTTTTTTAAGATTTTTCTCAATCTCGTCACTTAACCCAATTGCTTCCTCTTTTCCGTTTCTATAGCAATTCAATTTTATTAAATCACCCTCGTCTGAATTGGTTTTTAGAGTTTTGCCAACTCTTTTTTTGTTATTTGAAATTAATTCCGAAGCAACAGAAAGAATATTTTGAGTCGATCTATAATTTTCTTCGAGCCTGATTACTTTTGTATTTTCATATATCTTATCAAATTCGAGAAAATTTTTTATTTCTGCTCCTCTCCAACTATAAATAGATTGATCATCATCACCTACACAACAAATATTTTTGTTAGATCTTGCGAGGATGTTAAGCCATCTACTTTGAATGTAATTTGTATCCTGGTACTCATCTACAAGAATATACTTAAAGTTTTTGTTATAGATTTCGCAAATATCTTTATTTTTTTCTAAGATTTTTACACAATGCAAGATAAGATCACCAAAATCACAGCAATTTAAATCAATCAATTTTTTTTGGTAAATTACATAAATAGGAAGAATAGTTTTTTCAAAGATATCTTTTTTATTTATAATAACGTCTTCAGGAAACCAGCCTTTATTTTTCCATTTATCGATTATTGCCAACATAAACTTTGGAGAAAGCTTTTTAGAATCAATATTTTCTGATTTAGATATATTTTTAATAAGTCTAGTTTGATCATCAGTATCTAAAATTGTAAAATTTGAGTTCAAACCTGCGGCCTTTGCATGTTTTCTTAAAATTTTTGCACAAATTGAGTGAAATGTACCCAGCCAAGATAATCCTACTGCCTCAGATTTTAGTATTTTGCTAACTCTAAAGTGCATTTCTTTAGCGGCTTTATTTGTAAAAGTGACCGATAAAATTTGATTTGGAAAAGCTTTTTTATTTTTTATTATATGCGCAATCCTGGAGGTAAGAACCTTAGTTTTACCAGATCCTGCTCCTGCCACGACTAAAACAGGCCCCTCGGTATTGATTACTGCCTCTTTTTGTGCCGGATTCAAGTATTTTAAATATTCAAAGTTTATCATTTACAAATTATCATTATAAATCAAATAAATTTCATGAAAAAAATAAATTTTAGTTTTAAACATAATTTAAAGATAGGGATATTTGGCCTATCTGCAGTTTTTTTTTTATATTTACTATATTTATCAATACCAAGTTTATACGATACTGGAAGAGTCCAAAAAGACCTTTATAAAATTTTATCCGATGAAACAGGATTAAATTTAAGCTTATCAAGCGATATAACATATAGAATTTTACCATCACCTCACTTTTTTATAAAAAATACCAAAATTTTCTATGATAAAAATGATGTATCTGACGAAATAGCAGAAATTAAAAATTTAAAAGTTTTTATTAATCAAAAAAATTTATTTAATAGAGATAGCTTGATTGTAAAAAAAGCAGTTATGTCAAATGCAAATTTTTTTGTTAAAAGGCAAAATATTGATTTAATTAAAAATTTATTAGTAAATCCATTTTCAGAGAAAAAAATATCTATCAAAAAAAGTAAATTTTTTTTTAATGATAAAAATAATAATATAGTTTTTATATACTCTATTAATGATTTAATTTTTTTCAAAGATCCAAAGGAAAATAATAAAGTTTTAAAAACAAATGGAAATATTTTTAAAATACCAATCAAATTTGAATGGATTAAAAATTTAGATAGTAAAAATACGTTTTCAACTTTCAAAGCAAATAAAATTGATGTTGATTTTACAAATCGAGGAAATTTATTAAATGGTAATTATATTTTTGAAAATAATTTAAATATTTTATCTAACAATTTCAAAACTCAATATAAAATTGAAAAAGATGTAATCAAGATTAGCTCGAAAAAATCATTTGTTAAAAATACACCAATCAGTTTTGAAGGATTAATTGAATTATCTCCTTTTAATTTTATTTTAAATATGAATGCTAAAGATATAGATTTGGAATATTTTTTTAAAAATACGATTTTTTTAAATGAATTACTTTTATCCAATATACTTTTGAATGATAATTTAAATGGCAAGATTAAAATTAAAACAGATAAGATTTATAAAAGTAAAATATTTAGTAATGGAGAATTTAATATAACTTTTGAAGAAGGAAGTTTTAACTTCGATAATTCTTTTATTAAAAATGAAAAATTTTTAAAATTGCATTTAAGTGAAACTTCTTTCCTTAACGAAAATGAAAAAATATATTTACTTGGTTCTTTAGAACTCGATATATATGATATTAATCAATTTTATAGAACATTCCCAATCAAAAAAAGTAAAAAATTAAAAAGAGAATTTAAAAAAATTAAATTTAATTTTTCATTTAATTTATCTAACTCCACATTTTTAATTGATAAAATATCTTTCATTGGGAAAAATAATAAAGCAAATCAGTCCCAAGATGTAGATAATATAGTTGAAGATAATTACAAAACAAAGTTCGGTTTATCTAACTCTATACTTTTTAAAAATTTTATGAAAAAAGTTTTAATTGCCTACTTAGATGAAGGGTAAATCATTTTTTTAGGATCAACCAGCCTATTGTACTCTTTTTCTCTAATAAGACCTGATTTAAGAGCTTCTTCTTTTAAAGATGTATTATTTTTTAAAGCTTTTTTTGCAATTTTTGCAGCATTATCATAACCAATTTTTGGAGTTAGAGCTGTGACTAGCATTAATGAATTATTTAATAGATCTTTAATTTTTTTTTTATTGGCCTTAATATTCTTAACACAAAAATTTGAAAAATTTTTTGAACTATCAGCCAACAAATCTATGGATTGAATAATATTGTGAGCAATTAGAGGTTTAAATACGTTCAACTGAAAATGTCCATGAGATCCAGCTACAGTAATTCCTGTATGATTACCAATAACTTTTGTACAAACCATGGTTATAGCTTCACATTGTGTTGGGTTTACTTTCCCTGGCATTATAGATGAGCCAGCCTCATTTTCTGGTAATATTAATTCTGAATATCCCGCCCTAGGTCCAGAACCCAGAAATCTTATATCATTCGCAATTTTCATCAGACAAACTG
Source organism: uncultured Pelagibacteraceae bacterium (assembly GCA_902584015.1). GTDB lineage: Bacteria > Pseudomonadota > Alphaproteobacteria > Pelagibacterales > Pelagibacteraceae > Pelagibacter. The sequence goes on along the minus strand of CACHYG010000024.1, from coordinate 5,382 downwards.
CTGTAGTATTTAAAGATCCAGAAAAATTTACTATAGGGTCGTGTGAAGCCAATGCAGAAAATTTATTTTTTGTTATCTTAAAAGGCAACTTTGTCAATTTCGAAATTTCTTTTACGATTTTTTTGTCAAAATTTTTTGATGTATTTATTCCAGTTCCAACTGCTGTACCACCTTGAGCAAGAAAAAAAATTTCGTTTAGAGATAACTTAATTCTTTTAATTGAATCTTCAAGTTGTGATTGATAGCCGGAAAATTCTTGTCCAAGCGAAATTGGAGTAGCATCCTGAAGATGAGTTCTACCAATTTTTATAATCTTATTAAATTCTTTTACTTTATTTTTCAAATTTTTGTTTAACAATTCAAGACTTGGAATCAGTTTATTAATTGTCTTCGACGCAACAGCAATATGAATAGCAGTTGGGAATACATCATTTGTAGACTGCGATTTATTCACATGATCATTGGGATGAACTGGCTTTTTGGTACCCTTTTTTCCTTTGAGAATTTCAATTGCTCTATTAGAAATAACCTCATTAACATTCATATTAGTTTGTGTTCCGGACCCTGTTTGCCAGACTTTAAGAGGGAAGTTGTCATTTAATTTTCCTGAAATCACTTCATTTGAGGCCTTTATAATTGCGGCTGCAATTTTCTTATCAATTTTTCTATCTTTAAGATGGACTATAGCTGCTGATTTTTTGATAATTGCTATTGACTTAATTATTATAGAATTAACTAAAATATTGCCAATATTAAAAAATTTTATTGATCTTTGTGTTGAAGCTCCCCAATATTTATCCACAGGAACACTTATATTTCCTATGCTATCATATTCTTTTCTTGTTTTCATAAACTTTGGTTTGAGGTCATAATCTTATACATTAAGTTGCTAAAGAATCAAAGAGGAGGGTTATGACAAATTTTGAAAAAGTAGGTTTGTTTATGAAAACTTTTGGTCAAGAGGTAAAATCTAAGCCAGGTTTAGGCAATGTCAAAATAAACAAACTTAGAATCGATCTTATTGATGAGGAATTGAAAGAATTGAAGTATGCAGTTCAAACCAATGACCTTAAAGAAGTAGCAGATGCATTAACAGATATTCTATACGTTACCTATGGAGCTGGTCATGCATTTGGGATAAACTTAGACAAATGTTTTGATGAGGTTCAAAAATCAAATATGAGCAAACTATCCGGAGAGGGAAAGCCAATTTATAACGATAAAGGAAAAGTCATGAAGGGGCCAAACTATTTTAAACCAAATTTAAAAAAATTTTTAAAATAATTATTTTATTTTTAAAAAAGCAATATCTGAATCTTTACTATTTCCTTTATAAATATAAATATTCTCAATGAGCTCAAATAAATATTTTTGCTTATCTTTTGATAAAATCTTAGACTTAAAATATTTTTTTTTTAAAATATTTTTAAATATTTCATCTATAAAAATTTCTTCATTACTGGCATCGTTTAAATTATTGTAATTTTTAGGTAAATTAAAATCTTCAATTATAAAATATCCACCTTTCTCAATATAATTTATAAAAAAAAATATATTTTTAATAATATGAGTGAGAATATGAGATCCATCATCTATTATAACTTTAAATTTTTTTCCATGAATTTGGTTTTTAAGCTTTTCTAAACCATATTTTGTTCTTATATCGCATTGAATAAAAATAATATTTTTTGATTTATATTTAAATTTAAAATTTTTATCCAATCCAAATATTTTTGCATTGGGAAAATATTTGCAAAACGATGCAGTAGATGCACCATACCATGTACCAATTTCTAATAAATTAAAATTAATGTTTTTTGAAAACTCTAAATGTTTTTCGTAGAATTTTGAGTAACCATGCCCTACAAAAAGATCTGAATTTTTGCTGTAAGGATTTTTTACTTTTTTAGCTTTATCGGTTCCATAGTATGTGAATAAATCATCTAAACTTTCAAAATCCAATTTTTCTCGGTCAATATTAATTTTTTTCTTAAAAAAAAAAGCTAATTTCTTATAAAAATAAGTTAATAATTTCATTCACTTCTTTGTTATTTTTATACCAAAGGTTTGATTTATACTATTTTTTTTATCTCTGAATATACATCTTTTGCGTGGTCCTTAACTCTCACATTATCCCAGATTTTTAGAACCTTACGATTTGAATCAATTAAAAACGTTGTCCTAATTATGCCCATGTAATTTTTTCCCATAAACATCTTTCTCCCCCAAACACCATATTTTTTAATTACTTTTTTATTAATATCTGACAAAAGTTGAAATTTTATTTTATATTTTTTTTTAAATTTTAAATGACTTTGGATTGAATCTGCAGAAATTCCATAAACAACTGTTTTATTTTTTAATATCATATTATTAAGTTTGCTAAAATCTTGTGACTCAAGAGTGCATCCAGGGGTATCATCCTTCGGATAAAAATATAATACTATATTTTTTCTTTTTAAATTATTTAATTCAAATATAGTGCCATTAGTTGAGGGTAATTTAAAGTTTGGAGCTTTCTGCTTTATTTTAATTTTCATAGTGTAATAAAGACATTAACATTAATTAGGGTAAATTTATAATTATGATTTTTTAATTAATATTATTATTCAAAAGTATTATTAAATAACCAAATTTTAAAGACTCAGAATGTCACTCAACATAATAAATAAAATATATAATTTTTTAAAACTATTCCTAAAATACATTTTATACTATACATTTAGCTGATTTCTTTAATATCAGTTTAGTGTGATGGTCTATATTTTCTTATTTTCATGTGGTATTAGAATATGATCCTTAATTATTTACGATGATAAAAAGAATTTCTTATCTATTTTTTCAAATTATTGAACTAGTGGATAAGATACTAAGAATTTTAACAAGGAAAAGTTTTCTGATTTGGTTTAAAGATTTTATTCAGGAAAAATCATATAAATCTGTTTATATTTTAAATAAAGAGGTTAAATTCTTCGTTCCAAATCAACTTCTCGAGTGGAGAGTAAATACATGTCTTACAAAAGAACCCGAGACAATCGAGTGGATAGATGGTTTTGAAAACAAAGAAAATTTAATTTTTTGGGACATCGGAGCAAATATTGGCTTATATTCAATTTACAATTCTTTAAAAAATATAAATTCAACAACAATTGCTTTTGAACCTTCTAGCTCAAATTTAAGAGTGCTTACAAGAAACATATCAATAAATAATTTAGAAAATAATATAAAAGTGGTACCAATTCCACTTACAGATAAACAAAATAAGTTTCAGCTAATGAGTGAAAGTAATTTTATGGAGGGTGGCGCACTAAATTCATTTGGGGATTCAATTGATGCAGAGGGCAAAGAGTTTAAAGCTAATATGAAATATACTTTGTTAGGAACAACTATGAATTATTTTATTGAAAATTCAATATTAGATATTCCTGATTATATAAAAATTGACGTAGATGGTATTGAACATTTAATTTTGGCTGGCGGAAGCAAATTTTTAAAAGATAAGAAAATCAAAAGTTTATTAATTGAAATAAATGAAAATTTTAAACTGCAAAATGAAAGTATTTTACATTTAATGAAAGAATACGAATTTAAAATTTTGCATAAAAAACGTAATGATGCCTTTTATAAAGGTAAATTTGCAAATACATATAACTTTATTTTTACAAGATAAAATTTTTTCAAAGTGTGAACTGATTTTTACTATAATTAATTTATAATAAAGTATATAATTTTTGAAAACCTCACTTAATTCATGTAATTTTTACTTTTATAGCCACCTAGGATTAGAATCTGCTTCTTGGCCACTTATCTTAATATTTATGATAGTTTGTTTTAATTATTTAATTTTATCTCTGAATTTTAATGCTAAAGGATGTCGATCTCTAGATGAATTTATTGGTCGTGGAATTGGAAGTTTAAAAGAATAATTTTCATCTTTAACTTTTTCTCTTTCATTAATTTTTTCTGGCAATCCTTTAAAGTCTCTAAAATTCATATCTAAAACTTTTTGTCGTCTAATTTTTATTGGTAAATCTTCAAACCAAACTTTCTCATTCCATTTAGGTATCATGACCTTTAAAAAAGGTTTTAAAATTTTCCTCCATCCATTTAAATAAAATTTATAGTTCATTGTAATCTGACATGATGAAGTTGTTAACGATTTTATAGTAATAGTAGTTTTTGATATAATACCCATTTGAATTGCATAAACATACAAAGTATTTTCATCATGCTGAACCATGAATAGCGGGGTTTGTAGCTTTATAAAAGGAAATGGTATTTTGATATTGTCTACCCTGAACATGAAATTATTATTATCATATAAAATATTTGATTCTTTGTAGCCATCGTGAACAACATCAAGATGTTCATGATCCCAATAGTTCCATAATGCTACATCCTTAGAGCAATTTATATTTTTACGAAATTCAACTTCTAAAACATTATTCTTTTTCATAATTTAAATATATTTCATTACTTTCTAATTTTACATTATATTTTTTTAAGTTATTAGGTTTGACTTCAAAATCGTAAGGATTTAATTTTAATTTAATCGGATAACTTAGACATTTCCCAGTATCTTTAGAAAATTTCCAATCATGCCATTTACATCTAAGATAATCACTTTTTTTATCATAATAAATTTCTCCACCAAAGTGTGGACAAATCGAAGAATAAATTTTTATATTTTCATTTTTATCTAAAAAACAAATTACTTCATCTTTTAGTTCATTATAAAACTTAATTATATATCTTTCTTTAACCAAGATATCTTTTGAAGTTACATATAAAGAATTTATCTTTTTCATTTAGTTGTTTAAATAATCAATTAATAATAACATGCAAGAGGTCTTAATTGCAGTTGAATTATCAGCTATGATATTTGCTATATATCAAAATTCCCAAAACTAAGGGTATTTCATAAAATAATACCAATTTTTATAGACACAATTTTTTTAAATATTTAAAAATTTTTTTTCTTAATTCATAGTAAATTAAATTTACATTTTTTTTACAAATTAGCATTATGCAAAGAAAACTTTTAAAAGGGGCGTTCTGTTTCTCATCCAAAGTAAGATAATTAGCATATTTACTTAATTTATTTTTTAAAACAAAAAATTGTTATTTTTTCTCCTTTGGAAGTTAAGTATTTATCTCTATTAATTTCTATAGTGAATTTTTCTTTGAAATTTTTAATCAAAATTTTTTTTAGTTTAATATCAGTCAAATATTTATTTGTGTAACTTTTTTTTCTTAAATTATAAGAAATCACTAATAATCCGTTTTTTTTTAGGTATTTTTTAAAATTACTTATTACTTTTTTGATATTATCTGAAACGTAATAAATTGTCCTTAAACAAAAAATCACATCAAATTTATTCA
>CACHYG010000023.1 GCA_902584015.1 uncultured Pelagibacteraceae bacterium | reverse complement strand
AAAATTTTAGGTTACTTTGTTTGAAGCATATAAAAGAATTCAATAAAAACTGGAACTATTTTTCTGGCATGAGTGACAGAGAAGTAATCGAATTTTTAAAATCAGATATGACATGGCACAAAAAAACACAAAGTTTTAGCTCTTCTGATAATTTTTTTAAGGTTTTATGGAATAATGTTTTAAATGAAGGCATGGAGGATCTGAATTTAAAAGATAAATTTACAAGAAATAAAAAAATACCTTTTGATAAAGACGATATTAAAGCTTTTAGCATTTTGGGGGTAAAGGTAGGTTTAAAGTGGGACAAAATACAGCAGAAATTTAAAAAACTTGTTAAAAAATTTCACCCTGATATTAATGCTGGTGATAAAAAATATGAAGAAAAGTTGAAAGTAATTACTTTAGCTTACACACAGTTAAAAAATACATATAGGCAAAAAATTGGAAAATAATCTAAATATCAAACCGGACATAAAGATATCAGTAAACCAAACTTTTGGTATTGATAGCGATATGGAAATTGAGGCGTTTTCAAAAAAAAATGATTACGTGCCGGAAATCGACAAAAATTATATTTTTGATAGAGATACTACTCTTGCAATTTTATCTGGTTTTGCTTTTAACAAACGTGTTTTAATCCAGGGATACCACGGAACAGGAAAATCAACCCATATAGAGCAAATAGCAGCAAGATTGAACTGGCCATGCATAAGAATAAATCTTGATAGCCATGTAAGCAGAATTGATCTCATAGGAAAAGATGCAATTACACTTAAAGATGGAAAGCAGATAACGGAATTTAAGGAGGGTATATTACCTTGGGCTATTCAAAACTCTATTGCATTGGTTTTTGATGAGTATGATGCAGGTAGACCAGATGTGATGTTTGTAATTCAAAGAGTTTTGGAAGCAGATGGAAATTTTACTCTATTAGATAAAAATAAAGTTATTAAACAAAATAAATTTTTTAGACTTTTTGCTACAACAAACACAGTTGGTCTAGGAGATACTACGGGACTTTATCATGGTACTCAACAAATTAATCAGGGACAAATGGATAGATGGAACATAGTAAGCACTCTAAATTATTTAAGTTTAGAGAAAGAAATGGAAATTGTCTTAGCAAAAAATAAAAATCTTAATAATGCAAAAGGAAAAGAAAAAATTGCTAATATGATTAAAGTGGCATCTCTTACAAGGAAAGGTTTTATATCCGGAGATATTTCAACAGTAATGAGCCCTAGAACTGTGCTACACTGGGTGGAAAATTCAGATATTTTTAAAGATACTGGATACGCATTTAGAATAACGTTTTTAAATAAATGCGATGAAGTTGAAAAAAATATTATTTCTGAATATTATCAAAGATGCTTTGGAGAAGAATTGCCTGAGTCTATGTTAAATATTCGGGCTTAATGAGTAAAGAGAACAATATCAAAGAAAAATTTAAAATTGCATTAATTTCGACTGAAAATGTAATTTCAGACGATTACTTAATAAAAAATAAAAAAAGTAAAAATGTTAAAAAAAACATTGATTATTTTGAAATAGATACCTTAAATTCAAGAAACGAGTTTGTTAAATATAGAGCTGAAAGTGATTCGAGAGCTTTACTTAAAAAATTTTCAAATGAAGACATTTTTAAGTCAAATTTCCCTAGAAATAGTGCCTGTAAATCGTTATATGAGTTTTCTGAAAAAATAAGATGTGAATTACTTGGTTCTGAAATGTTGAAGGGGACAAAGTTAAACTTTTTAGAAAATTACGAAAATACTCTTTCAAAAATTAAAATTGAAAATATTAAAAGTAAAGAGGATGTAAAAATATCTGAGGCTTTTGAAATTTATATTCTGAAGAATTTTTTTAATCTTAATATAAATAATAATTGTGAAAAAATATTAAGTTATTGGCAAAAGGATTTAAAAAATGCTTTCGATAAACATGTACAATTTTTTAAAGAAAACTTACAAAATCAAAAAATTTATAACTCCAAAATATCAGAAATACTCAAAGATATGAATTTGTTTGAGAGTAATGATGAGACACAAAATAATAATGAAGATCAAGATGATGCAAGCAAATCTGAAAATAATCAAGAAAATCAAGATCAAAATTCAGATCAGGATCAGAGTTCCCAAGAAACTCAAGATGAGAACCAAGGTATAGATACTGAATATGATTTTTCTGAACATCAACTAGAGGAAAATTTATCAGACACAGACACTGAAAAAGAAAATTCTGAAAATTTAATGCAAAAAATTAACAACAGTTCTTCAGATCTTGAGTATAAGATTTTTACTACCAAGTTTGATGAGATTGCTAAAGCTGAAAACCTTGAGGGTTTTGATGAGATAATTAAATTAAGAAAAAATTTAGATCAGCAATTAGTAAGTTTTCAAGATCTGATTACTAAATTAGCAAATAAACTTCAGAGACAACTACTGGCTAGTCAAAAAAAGGGCATGGGAATTTGATTTAGAAGAAGGCTTATTAGATACATCTAAACTTACAAGGGTAATAATAGATCCATATAGTTCGCTATCTTTCAAAAAAGAGAAAGACTATGAATTTAAGGATACTGTTGTAACTTTACTGATTGATAATTCTGGTTCAATGAGGGGAAGACCAATTACAATAGCAGCAATATGTGCAGATATCTTATCAAGAACATTAGAAAGATGCTCAGTTAAAGTGGAGATCCTAGGTTTTACAACTAAAAATTGGAAGGGTGGTCAATCTAGAGAATATTGGAACAAAAATAGTAAACCAAAATCACCTGGTAGGTTAAATGACCTTAGACATATAATTTACAAAAGTGCTGACACACAATGGAGAATAAGCAAAAATAATCTTGGATTGATGTTAAAAGAGGGTTTGCTCAAAGAAAATATTGATGGGGAAGCTATAAACTGGGCTTTTGGCAGACTTAAAAAGAGAAAAGAAGAAAGAAAAATTTTAATGGTTATTTCAGATGGTGCTCCAGTTGATGACTCAACTTTATCTGTAAATTCAGGTGATTTTTTAGAAAAACATCTTAAAAAAACAGTTAAATATATTGAAAACAAAGGTGATGTAGAAATTTTGGCAATCGGAATCGGACATGATGTTTCAAGATACTACTCTAAGGCTATAAAAATAACAGATGTGCAAGAACTTGGGGATGTAATGATTGAGCAATTAAGTGGTTTATTTGTTAACAAAAAGAAACTTAATTAATTATATTTTTCTTAAATCTTTATCTCGCCACTGAATAAGGACCTCTGCACCCCCCGTAGTTTCTGAATTTTTAAATTTGACAGATGCAAAGTTTTTCTCAAGTAAAGTTTTACCAATAAAAGTTCCCAATCCTAAACCCTTGGAGGAATTATTTAGGTCATTTAGAGTTCTTATGTATGGCTCTCCAAGTTTATCCTTATTGAGTAAATCATTTGGAAAACCTTTTCCATCATCAATTATTTTCACAAATGTACTTTTGTTTTTATTATATAGGATTATCTTAATTTTGTTTTTAGTAAACTTATTTGCATTCCCTATAAAATTTCGTAGTCCATAAATAATTTCTGGGGATTTATTAATAATTATTTTATTTTTAAATGTTTCAGTATTCACTTCAAATTTTTTTTTACTTATTTCTCTAAAAGATTTAACTATTTCAAATATATAATCACTTAAGTTTAAATTAGCATTAATAAATTCGTCATTTATTTTCGGGTTAAGAGATAGTTTTTTTAGTATCTCACTACATCTTTTGCTTTGAGATACCAATAAATCTAGATCTTTATTTAATTTATTATCGTGATTAAATTCTTTTTTTAGCTCTTTTGCCGTCAAAAGTATTGTGGATAAAGGAGTCCCTAATGAATGAGCAGCAGCTGCGGCCTGACCACCTAAAGATAATAATTCATTTTCTTTTGCCATTATTTCTTGAATTTTCTCAAAAGCTTTTTTTCTTTTTCTGTTTTGTTCGCCAAACTCTACAGCAAAATAAACTAAGAACAACAAACCAATTAAAATAGAAATTGGGATTGCATACAAATAGTAGTCTGGTACGTGAAAATGTAATTCTCCTGGATGAGGAAGTTCGATATAAAAAAAAGTCAGAAATAATATTGATATAACAGTAATAAAGACTAAAGTAACGGAACTTGTAATGGTAAGATATTGTGAAGAAAACACTGCAGGGATTATTAACAAAAAAATAAAAGGATTTGTAATCCCGCCTGTTAGATAAAATAAAAAACTTAGCTGTAGAATATCATAAGTCAAATAAGATAATGATAAAGAATTACTAATTTGATTTGCTTTTACTTGAAATTGTAACAGTATATTTGTTATTGCTCCTAATATAATAATACCTAAGCATGGGATATAATTAAATTTATATTCAAAAATAAATTCTACTGTTAAAATCGATATAAATTGACCTAAAAATGCTATCCATCTTAAATTTACATATGTAGACCTATTTAAAGTATAAAGTTCTGAATATTCAAAAAACTTCATTACTAAATGTCAAGATTTTGCACATCAATAGCGTTTGAAACTATAAAATCTTTTCTTAATGATACGTCATTTCCCATTAGGGTATGGATTATTTTTGCGTCTTTCTCTATATTTTTCGAATATTCGATTTTTAGTAAATTTCTAGTAGTTGGGTTTAAAGTTGTATTCCATAACTCATCTGGATTCATTTCACCAAGTCCTTTAAATCTTTGAATATTCAATTTAGATTTTTCTAAAGAATAATATCTTTGAAAATCTTTTGATCCTTTTTTAAACTTTTTAAGTTCCTTAGAATTATTATTAATAAATTTTTCCAACTCCTTCTCGTCTTTAATGTAAGTAATCTTTCCACTTTTATTTATTTTAAATAAAGGAGGTTGAGCTAAATAAATGTTTCCATTTTTAATTAATTTGTTAAATGGTTTGTTGTTAAAAAAAGTTAAAAGCAATGCTCTTATATGTGATCCATCAACATCAGCATCAGTCATTATAATTATTTTTCCATATCTGAGATTTTTAATATCAATTTCATCATCTTTAGGATCGAGCCCCAAAGCATTAATTAACGTCATGATTTCGTTTGATGAAATCATTTTTGATAATGTTTTTGTTCTTATCTCATTTTCTCCATTTTTTTTACTATTCGTTGTATCTACGTAAGTATTTAAAATTTTTCCTCTTAAAGGCAATACTGCCTGAAATTCTCTATTTCTTCCCTGTTTAGCAGATCCACCAGCTGAATCTCCCTCCACTATGAAAAGTTCAGTTCCATCCTGGCTTGAATTTTGACAATCAGCAAGCTTACCTGGAAGACCTGTAAGTTCGAGGGCCCCTTTTCTTCTTACAGTTTCTCTGGCCTTTCTAGCAACATCTCTAGCCTGCGCTGCTTGTATTATTTTTGCAAGTACGATTTTTGAAATAGAGGGATTTTGATCAAACCATAATGACAGTCTTTCATTTACAATTGTTTCTACAATGTTTCTAATTTCCGATGATACTAATTTATCTTTTGTTTGAGATGAAAATTTTGGATCCGGCATTTTTATAGATAATACGCACGTTAAGCCCTCTTTCACATCATCACCAGAAATTGATAGCTTATTTTTCTTAAGTAAATTTAGTTCACTAGCATATTTGTTTATTACTCTAGTTAATGCACTCCTAAAACCCAATAAATGTGTTCCTCCATCTTTTTGAAATATATTATTCGTATAAGAAAATGTATTTTCACTATAGGAAGCGTTCCATTGAAGAGCACACTCAACATCTGTATTTCCTTTTTTTCCTTCAATATAAACAGGTTTTTTAAATATTAGATTTCCATTTTTATTTGTTAATTTGTCTTTTTTTTCATCCAAATCTTTAGCAAATTCTAATATACCACCATCAAACTTGTAGTTTGTTATTTTGATTTTTTTTGAAGAGTGATCCTCAATTATAATCCTAATACCTTTATTCAAAAATGCCAATTCTTTCATTCTTTTATGGATTATACTAGGAACAAATTTTATCGAGGAAAAAACTTCTTTTGAAGGCACAAAAGTTATTTGGGTTCCGGTATCTTTTGTTTTGCCAATTACTTTAAGTGGTGAAATTGAATTTCCATCTTTGAATTCTATAAAATGCTTTTTACCGTCTCTACAGATTTCCAATTTGAGTGTTTCAGATAAAGCATTAACAACTGAAACACCTACACCATGTAAACCACCTGAGACTTTATAAGAATCATGATCAAATTTTCCACCCGCGTGAAGTTGTGTCATTATGACTTCTGCGGCAGATTTTTTTTCTGATTTATGGATATCAACGGGTATGCCTCTTCCATCATCTTTAACTGTAATACTCGAATTGGAATTAATTATTACTTCGATTTTTTTACAATACCCTGCTAATGCTTCGTCAATTGAATTATCTACGACCTCATAAACCATGTGATGAAGACCGGAACCATCATCTGTATCTCCAATATACATTCCAGGTCTCTTTCTTACAGCCTCAAGACCTTTAAGAACTTTAATTGAGTCAGCTTGGTAAGTAGAATTGTTAATTTTTTTTGTCATTTTAATTTTTTAGGAAAATATACTTATAACATTTTTATGTAATTAAATAAAATCTGATCTTGAACTAATGCTCTAAAAGTATTGGTAAATAACGATAATCGTGCTCTTTTTTTATTTAATTTTCTAAAAAGAGTTAAACCCTTAAAAGTTGGCGGAGAGAGTGGGATTCGAACCCACGAAAGAGTTGCCCCTTAACACGCTTTCCAAGCGTGCGCCTTAAACCACTCGGCCATCTCTCCAGGTTAAATATTTTAAATAAATGAAAAGTATAATATCATCAAAACCTAATTTATAGTAAATTTTATGGCATTAACATTTCACACTTTTAAATTTCTCCAAAAAATAAAGTAAGAAATAAAACCTATGGGCAATGTTCTTTCTATTGGGAGGATAAATAATCTAATTTTAAATGACGAATATAAAAAGTTATCTATAGATAAATCTAACGATATTTATGCTGATAAAATTTTATTAGAAAATTTTAATATAGATAATCTTGAAAGTTTAGATTATTCAGATTTTGAGGGTGCAAATATAATTCATGATTTAAACTTACCCATCGAGGGAATTAATAAAAAATTTAATACTATTTTGGACTTCGGCACTTCAGAACATATATTTAATATAATTCAAAATTTGACCAACATTGCAAAATTATGTGAAATTAATGGTAATATTATTCACAGTTTACCTGCAAATAACAATTGTGGGCATGGGTTTTGGCAATTTAGTCCTGAATTATTTTTTAATCTGTACCAAAAAAAAAATGGTTTTGATAAAACGGCAATTTATCTAGTAAACCTCCATGATAAAAAAAATTGGTATGAAATTAATAGGCAAAATGCAGGTGAAAGATTAGAGTTAAATTCTTCCGAGCCATTATATATATTTGTGAAAACAAAAAAAATAGACGAAGCAAATTTCAACAATATTCATCAGTCAGATTATGAATTTCAATGGCAAAAAAAAACTCTTTAATTAATAAGCGAAAGTCATTTTTAAGTTTAGTAAATTATAAAATAAAAAATAATATAAAATTTTTTTTAAGAAATAATTTTATTACAAAAGAATTGTTTGAAAAAATTGAAAATACTAAAAATCATAATAAGAGAAACTTTACTAAAAATAAAAATTTAAAAAAACTAAAAATTTGATTTTAATTTTTTTTATTAAAAAATTTTAGTTTCCTTGACAAATTTTTTTTTTGTCTATCTAAAAATCTTCCGAAAATATTTTTTTCTTTATCTCTTTTTGCTATAATTGGAAAGTTATTAGTATGAGAAAAAGTTCTTTGATTATTTTCATCTAAAGCCCATTCGGACTCATAAGCTGATATTAAATCACTTTTATTAATTTTAAACAATATTGAAAGAACACTTTGTGGATGCCTATGTTCTATATAACCATCACAAGATTTTTCTATAAATTTATTTATATCATCATCAATTAAATCAAATCTATTCCTTGATAAATTATAATGTTCTTTTAAAATTTTTTCAGAAATTACAGATTTTCTTAAAAAAAAAGATCCCCCCCAAACCTGGGGGCTTTTAATTATTTCATCATTACATTTTAAATTAAAGTATTTAATTAAATCTCCTTTTGTGTATTGATTTTCTAAATACTGAGGAAATGTAAAGTTGCTGTATTTAGGATCTAATTTAGGCGTTGAGTAATCAAAACCTAATAATCCACTTTTATTGTTTGCTACTATCTTTATATACTCTTTAAGCCTTTTTATCCCATTAATATTGAAATGACATCCAATATCACACCAGTGATAAATTTCATTTTGTTGCATTTTAGAAAAAACTAATTTGTGAAAATATGATTGCCAAACCCAATATCCATATCCTCTCTTTTTACCTTTTTTAATCAAGGACATTACATATTGACTAAAATCTTTATCTAAATTTTTTTCATTAAAAATAAAAATTTCATCATAAACTTTCATCTTTTCCGCTTGTTCCCTAAATCTTTTTGCAGATCTAGATAAATCTGAAGAAGCAAATGAAGTTAAATAAACTTTCATAAAACTACGCTTTAAAAATTTTCAATATAAACCTTTTATTTTTATATTTAAAGAAGGCTGGGTATCTCTCATTATCACAAATTCTTAATAGGTTGAATTGAGATTTAATAGATTTATTTATATTAATTTCACTATCGTTAGAATTTCGTAATCTATTAAAATTACCTTTACCTCTTTGTTTAAAGCTTTTTATTTTAGGAAATTTTTTAAGTAATTTTTTTATTATATTTAACCTGGCTTGAGCTTGTTTAAATCTTAACTCGTCCATCAATTCTGTCCCATTTAATTTTAAGCAATCAACTAAATAAATATCCCCAGAGTCAATTTTAATGCTAGCTTTGATAAGTGAAATATAGATTTTTTTTTTATTTGCAAGAATTTGATAATGAATAGGAGCGCCCCCTTTATCTTTTGGCAGTTTACTTTCATGAATAACCAAATTTAATTTATTTTTATTTAGAAAAGTTCCTGGAAGGAGCTTGCCATAACCCAATATAAAAACAATATCTTGTCCTTTAATTTTTTTATAGTTCTCCTCTATTTTAAAAGAGAACTTTCTTATTTGTTTGAATGTATTCTTATTTATATAAGGGTGAAACCAGTTGTTGGATTTATCTAATAAAAACGTAACTTTAAATTTTTTTTTCATTAAATTTTCTAAAAACAGTATATATATCTTTGCATGAAAAAAAATATTTTAATACTAGGTTCTGAAGGTTTTTTGGGTTCGGTTCTGCTTCCCTATTTAAAAAAATCAAATTATAAAATTACTGGTGTTGATAAATGCTTTTTTGGTAAATATAATAAAAATTTAAAAAATGTTAGAATCATTAAATCAGACTATGCAAAATTAAATAAAAAATTCTTTGAACAATTTGATTTCATTATTGATTTAGTTAATATCTCAAACGACCCCGCATCTGAATTAAATAAAAAATTTACAAAAAAGATTAATTACCAAAATAAAGTAAAACTTTATCAGAAAATAAAAAATTTAAAAAATATCAAACGATATATTTATATGTCGTCATGTTCAGTATACGGAAATAATAAAAACATTATAAATGAAAAAAGTCCTCCCAGACCAATATCTCTTTATTCTAAGTTGTGTCTTAAATATGAAGAATACCTAAAAAAAAATAAAAAAATAAATTTTACTATATTAAGACTCGGTACTCTCTATGGTTGGGCGCCAAGAATGAGATACGATATTGCTATAAACAAAATTATAAGAGATATGATCTTTAATAATAAAGTTGAAATATTGGGAGGTGAGCAATTGAGATTTTTTTGTTATAATAAATTTGCTTGTAATGTAATAGGCAACATAATTAATAATTCAAATAAAAATACTCTTAATAAAACTTTCAATATTGGAAATTTTAACACTAATATTATTGACCTAACAAAACATATATTGAAACTTACAAAGTTTAGAAATGCTAGTATATATCATGAAAAACATAATATAGATAAAAGATCTTATAAAGTTTCAACAAAATCTGCAAAAAAATTCATAACAAAAAATAATATATTATCAAACTTAACTGAAAAATCTATTCTTGATACCTTCAAAAAAATTGGTAGAGATAAAAAACCATTTTTGAAAAGAAAAATTACATTAACAATTTACAAGGAATTCCTCCAAAAGTATAAAGTATGATTTCATTTTATAAACACAATTTAAATAAGAATGAGAATTATTTAAAAAAAACTCTTGGTAGTTCTTATTTAACATCTGGACCAGTGTGCCAAACAATTGAAAAAATTCTTTGTAAAAAATTTCAAAAAAAATATTCAATTTTGACTAATTCATGGACAAATGGCTTAATCAGTATCTTGATGTCTTTAAATTTAAAACCTAAAGATGAGATAATAATACCTGCTTGTACATTTGTTGCTTGTGCCAATGTAATAGAAATGGTGAATGCAAAAGTAGTTTTTGCAGACATAAACCCTCACACAAAACTCATGGATATAAATGATTGTGTTAGAAAAATTACAGAAAAAACAAAAGTAATAATGCCAGTTCATTTATATGGAAATTTATTTCAAACAAAAAATCTAAAAAAAAAAATTAGAAAAAATATATTTATAATTGAAGATAGCGCACACGCATTTTGTGGTGAATACCATAATAATATTCTAGGAAAATATTCTGATTTTGCGGTTTTTTCCTTTTATGCTACGAAGAGTATCACTTGTGGCGAAGGGGGAGCAATCATTACAAACCATAAAAATTATGCTGAAAAAATAAGATCAATTTCAAACAATGGAATGACAAAACCTGCATTTAAAAGATTTGTTAATAATAAATATATACCTTGGGACGTTTATAATATTGGGTTTAAAGCAAACTTAAGCGATATTAACGCTTCAATTTTAAAAGGACAGATCAACAGTTACCATAAAATTGCAACAATAAAAAAAAAAAAATTTTTTCTATATAGAAAATATTTAAGTCAAATAAATGAGATATCTTTTCCCACTGAAATTAAAAATAAAGATCGAGATTATTATTTATTTCCAATTGGAGTTCATAAAAAATATAGAAATAAACTTATTGAATATTTACTCAAAAAAAAAATTTTTGTCACAGTAAACTTTAAATCAATCACTGAACTAAATTTTTATAAAAAAAAATATAAAGGAACTACTTGTCCAAATAGCAAAAATTGGGGGGAACAACAAATCAGTTTACCTTTTCATGCTAAACTTTCCTTGAATGAGATTAAAATCGTAAGTTCTGCAATAAAAAAATTTTTTAAATGAAAAATTATATTTTAAATCAATATTAATTTGTATTTAATTTTTTTTCCCATTTAATTGAGCTAAGGAGTATATTTTTGATATTGTTATACTTAGGCTTCCATTTAAGTGTTTTTTCAAATTTTTTTGTATTTGCATAGACTTGAGCTATATCCCCAGGTCTTCTTTTTTCATAAAGAACCTTACAATTTTTTTTTATTTTTTTAAAAATATTAACTATATCCTGCACTGAATAACCTTTCCCATATCCACAGTTAAGAGTAATAGATTTTTTTTTTTTAAACAAAAAATCTACACATTTAACGTGAATATCTGCCAAATCAGAGACATGAATAAAATCCCTAATGCATGTACCATCTTTGGTATTGTAGTTTTTCCCGTAAATTCTAATGACAGGATTTTTTTTTAGAGCTTGTATAGAAATATTCTTGAAAAGTTGCCCATGTGATTTTTCTATTTGACCTATTTTATTCGAAGGACTTGCGCCAGCAACATTGAAATATCTTAAGATTGCATAATTATAACCAATTTCTCTTGAATATTTTTTGATTAAACTTTCTCCCTTATATTTTGTGAAAGCATAATATCCCATTGGATTGGGTTTTTTGACCTCACTCACTGAACCTATGATATTTCCGTAAATTGAACATGAGGAAGAAAAAATTATATTCTTAACTTCCGAGTCTTTACAAGCTTCAATTAAGTTCTTAGTGCCAATAATATTGTTTTTATAATATTTTTTTTTATTCCTTTCTGCCTCACTAACATTAAGATATGCAGCTAAATGAATTATCGTATCTATTTTATTCTTAAAGATTATTTTTTTTAATTTCTTTTTATTTTTTAAATCTGCTTTAATGAATTTTGCTCTTTTATTTATCAGCCTTTTATAACCTGTTACAAGATTATCAATAATTATTATATTATTTTTTGAATTTATTAATTGTTCAACTATGTGACTACCAATATAACCAGCTCCACCAGTAATCAAAAGATTTGTATTTTTCAATTTATATCCTCTATAAATTTTTTCAAATTAAGGGTTTTGATTCTCAAAGTCAAAAAAAGTCCAGGGCCATTGCAAATATTTAGTATATTTTTTAAACCAAAAAGAGAGATATCTTTCGGATAAATAGGCGTAAAGCCTCGTTTGATCATATCCTTTAAGTGTTTCAAAACCAAAAATTTTCTCACATTTAAATAACCATGTAAATAAATCATTAAAGTATTTATTCATTATATCTTTATTGGAAATAAACATTATATGCGGGTTGAATGAAGATTTGGAGTAGACATAATTTCTAAATTCATCCCTATCGTCTTGTTTCAGCAAATTAATTGCTTCATCAATAACACCATAACCATGATGCATATCAAAATGCACTTTTATTGATAAAGAATTATAATTAAATAACAGACTGGGTTTATTTAGTAAATTTCTCCACCCTCTTTTTATCAGCTTTGTCAATTTAGTTTTTAGTTGAATTGGTTCACAAATAATAGAATTATAACCTTCCCATTCTGATGGAATATCTTTTAATATTTGATTGTCTAATTTCTCATTAATATTTTTTTTTTTTGAATTAAGCCAGAATCTTCTCTTTTGGCAAAAACCTATCCATTGATCACTTTCAAAAGAACTTAACTGATTTTTCCAAAACCAATAATGAAAAGTTAATTCTGAATAATGTTTTTCTCTATCATTAATATTTTTACCATTATTACATAATAAATACTGGTCATTAAATTTGTTTTTACCAACACCAGCAAGATTTAAACCTAAATTTTCTAACTCACTAATGGGTTTATTTGTTACACAGTAAATTGTTAATTTTTTTTTCATAATTTTTTAATAAAAATTTGAGATTTAGAAACCTCAAGAACTTTATTTTCATTTTTAATTTCATCCATAAATTTGTTAATACTGTAACAGGGATTTTCTTTTATATTCTCATAAAAATTCCAAATATAGTCATCGCAAATTAACAATCCATCTTTTTTTAAAATTTTCCATGCATTTCTACAATCTTTCAAAACTTGAAAATCCCTATGGTAACCGTCTATGTAAATTACATCAAAAAGAGTATTATTTTTTTTAAAAAAATCGTCACTATTATTTTTAAATTTTAATATGTTATTAAAGCTTGAGGTATTGTAATCAAAATTTTTTTCTACAATATCAAAATTTTGATCTCCATATTCTTCTGTTTTATTCCAATTATCTACGCAATATACTTTGCTTTTAGGAAAGGTATTTGCAACAAACATCGCTGAATTTCCTTCGTAAGTACCAATTTCTAAATAGTTAAAGTTTTCATTTAAGAAATTCAAATATTT
>CACHYG010000022.1 GCA_902584015.1 uncultured Pelagibacteraceae bacterium | reverse complement strand
TACCTGTTTTAACTGTACCTGAGTAAATTCTTATGAACGTAAGTGATCCTACAAATGGATCATTAGCAACTTTAAAAGCAAGAGCCGAAAACGGTGCATTATCTTCAAATTTCATCTCAAATTCTTCATCAGAGTTAGGTTTCGTTCCTTTAATTGAACCAATATCTTTAGGGCTCGGTAAATAATTTACAACTGCATCCAATAAAGGTTGGACACCCTTATTTTTAAAAGCTGATCCTGTTAAAACAGGAACAAAGTCAAAATTTAGACAACCTTTCCTGATACATTTTATTAAATCATCATGTTTTATCTGATCACCATTTAGATAACTTTCCATTAGTTTTTCATCTTGCTCAACAGCAGTCTCAACCAATTCTTGCCTATATTTTTCAGATATTTCCTTTAGATCAGATGGTATTTCTTTCTCTTCCCACTCTGCTCCAAGATCTTCATTTTTCCAGACGATAGCTTTCATTTTAACAAGATCAACAACACCCTGTAGTGAAGACTCGATGCCTATTGGAACTTGCATAACTAGCGGTTTAGCTCCTAGTCTTTCTTTAATCATATCTACACATCTAAAGAAATCAGCTCCTGTTCTATCTAATTTGTTAATAAAACAAATTCTTGGAACTTTATATTTATCTGCTTGTCTCCAAACAGTTTCAGATTGAGGTTCAACTCCAGCAACACCATCGAAAACTGCGACTGCACCATCTAATACTTTTAAAGATCTTTCCACTTCAATCGTAAAATCAACATGACCTGGAGTGTCAATTATATTAATTCTATGATCATTCCAAAAACAAGTAGTTGCGGCTGAGGTTATGGTAATACCCCTTTCTTGTTCTTGTTCCATCCAATCCATTGTTGCAGCACCATCATGGACTTCTCCTATTTTGTGGCTTTTACCTGTATAATATAAAATTCTTTCTGTTGTTGTAGTTTTGCCCGCATCTATGTGTGCCATAATCCCGATATTTCTATATTTATCTAATGTATGTGTTCTACTCATATAAATTTACCATCTAAAATGTGCGAATGCTTTATTTGACTCAGCCATCTTGTGTGTATCTTCTTTTTTCTTAATTGCTGAACCTCTATTTTGATATGCATCAAATATTTCATTAAATATTTTATCAGACATATTTTTATCTTTTCTTTTTCTAGATGCATCAATCAACCATCTCAGAGCAAGCGCTTGTGATCTCTTTGATTTCACCTCCACTGGTACTTGATATGTAGCTCCACCAACACGTCTTGATCGAACCTCAACTGTTGGTTTGATATTATTTATTGCTTGATTAAATATTGTAATAGGTTCCTCTTTTGATTTAGATTTTATTTTATCAATTGCATCGTAAATTATTTTTTCTGCAACGGTTTTTTTTCCGTCATACATTATTGAGTTGATTAATTTTGGTATTACATTTGATTTATATTTTGGATCAACGACTGGAATTTTTTTTGGAGCTTTCTTTTTTCTCGACATAATTTATTTTCCTTTTTTTGCTCCATATTTAGATCTTTGTTGTTTTCTGGCTGTAACACCTTGGGTATCTAAGTTACCTCTTAATATATGATATCTTACACCTGGTAAATCTTTTACTCTCCCACCCCTAATTAGTACAACAGAGTGTTCTTGTAAGTTATGTCCTTCACCTGGAATATAAGAAGTTACTTCATGTCCGTTGGATAAACGTACTCTTGCCACTTTCCTTAATGCAGAATTTGGTTTTTTTGGTGTTGTTGTATATACTTTAACACATACACCTCTCTTTTGAGGTGACTTCTCAAGAGCTGGAACTTTATCCCTTGACGCAGGTCTTTGTCTTCTTTTTTTTAATAACTGGTTTATAGTCGGCATAAATTAAGTAATTATTTTTGGATAAAATGACTGACAGTTCACTTAAGTGGCAGCGTTTAATACCCCAATGGTATTACATTCCAACCAAAAAATATGGCCAAAATACTATAGAAATTTAATTTGTCAAACTATAAAGATTGCGCCTGAACTTAAATTTTTATTGATTTACTTGGGTTTCTGAGGTTTCTGAAGGTTGTTGCTCAGAAAGGAATTTTTCGTCATCACTTAATGCTTTTTTATTCCAATCATTTTTAATACTACCAGTGCCAGCCGGAACCAATCTTCCTACAATTACATTTTCCTTCAATCCCTGTAAATAATCAACTTTACCTCTTATAGCAGCGTCTGTTAAAACTCTCGTTGTTTCTTGGAAAGATGCCGCTGAGATAAATGACTCAGTTTGCAGTGATGCTTTTGTTATACCCATTAAAACTCTTTCACCAACTGCTGGTTTCTTATTATTTTTTTGTAACTCTTCGTTCATATTTTCAAATTTAATTCTATCCACTATTTCTCCTGGTAATAAATTTGAATCTCCAGAGTTTTTCACTTCTATTTTTTTCAACATTTGTCTTAAAATAGTTTCTATGTGTTTATCATTTATCACAACACCTTGAAGTCTATATACTTCTTGAACTTGATTTACAAAATATTCAGTTAGTTCCTCAATTCCTAAAATTCTAAGTATGTCGTGAGGTAAGGGTTGACCATCTAGTAAATATTCACCTTTCTTAATTTTTTCTCCCTCATTAAAATTTATGTGTTTACCTTTTGGTATTAAATAATTAGAGCTCTCTCCATTATCAGACACGATTGATATTCTTTGTTTTCCTCTTACTTCTTTACCAAATAAAACCTTTCCGTCGTTTTCAGCAATAATTGCACTATCCTTTGCTTTTCTAGCTTCAAATAATTCTGCAACACGAGGTAAACCACCAGTAATATCTTTTGTTTTTGAAGTTTCCTTAGGAAGACGTGCAATTACATCTCCTGCTGATATTTTCTGTCCATCTTTTACAGATAAAATTGAGTCTGGTACCAAATAATATCTAGCTTCATTATCATCGGCTTTTTTAATTACATTACCTTTGTCGTCTCTTAGAGTAATTCTTGGTTTAAGATCAGTATTCTTTGATTGAGATCTCCAATCTATTACTGATTTTGATGAAATACCTGTTGCATCATCCACCGTTTCAGATATTGAAACTCCGTCAATCAGATCAACATAATTTACTATTCCATTTTTTTCAGCTATTACAGGAGTTGTATAAGGATCCCATTCGCAAATCTTAGAATTTTTTTTAATTTTTTCTCCACTTTTGAAAAATAATTTTGAACCGTAAGGTACTTTGTATATAGCTATTTGTAGACCTTTATCATCTTCTAAAGAAAGTTGAGTATTTCTTCCCATTACAATTAAATTTTTCTTTGAGTCTTCAATTAAATTTGTATTTATTATTTTTAGTGTTCCCTCATTTTTACTTACTATTTGAGAATCTTGTTTGATTGAAGCAGTACCTCCAACGTGAAACGTTCTCATAGTTAATTGCGTTCCAGGTTCACCTATTGACTGTGCAGAAATCATTCCAATCGCTTCACCTACGTGCACCATTTTTCCTCTAGATAAATCTCTTCCATAGGACATCGCGCAAACACCTTCCTTAGATCCACACGTTATTACCGAATAAACTCTTATTGATTTAACGCCAGCTGCATCTATTTTTTCGCATCCTGCTTCATCAATCATTTCATCTTTTTTAATTATTTTTTCTCCTGTAATTGGATTTTTAATATCGTTAGCTGCGATTCTACCTAAAGCTCTCTCTGAAAGAGCCACTATGACATTTCCACCTTCGATAATTTCCGATAAAGCTATACTACCTTTATTTTTACAATCACAATCTTTTTTTGTTATTGTCAGATCTTGAGCTACATCACATAGTCTTCTTGTTAAATAACCTGAGTTTGCTGTTTTTAAAGCTGTGTCAGCTAAGCCTTTTCTGGCACCATGGGTTGAATTAAAATATTCTAAAGCAGTTAACCCCTCTTTAAAGTTAGAAGTTATTGGAGATTCGATAATTTCACCAGAGGGTTTTGCTATTAAACCTCTCATACCTGCGAGTTGTTTCATTTGAGCAGCAGAACCTCTTGCGCCAGAGTCTGCCATCATAAAAACAGAATTAATTTTAAGACCATCTTTTGTTGTTTCTGTTGCTGATATCCTTTTCATCATTTCACCAGCGACTCGATCAGTGCATTTAGACCATGCATCTACAACTTTATTATATTTTTCTCCTCTTGTAATTAATCCTTCAGCATATTGATTTTCGTAATCTGCTATCAGTTTTTTTGTTTCATCTATCAATTGTGATTTATTTTCCGGAATAACTAAATCATCCTTGCCAAATGAAATACCCGCTTTAAAAGCATGTTTAAAACCTAAGTCTTTAAGTTTATCGCAGAATATAACTGTCCTTTTCTGTCCGGCAAATCTAAAAACAATATCAATGATTTCAGAAACTGTTCTTTTAGGCAGAAGTCTATCAATTAAAGAAAAATTTATATCTTTGTGCTTTGGCAATAAATTAGCAAGTAAAAATCTTCCTGCAGTGCTTGTAAATTTTTGTAGTATTGTATTTCCTTTCTCATCAACTGTTTCAAATCTTGATATAATTCTTGAGTGAACGTTAATATTGCCAGATTCTAGTCCTTGTTCTATCTCAGAATTGTTTACGAAATATCCTTCTACTTTTTCATTTTGATAAGGTGGCTGTGATAAATAATAAATTCCTAAAATCATGTCTTGGCTAGGAACAATAATAGGTTTTCCATTTGATGGGCTTAAGATATTGTTTGTAGACATCATTAACACTCTAGCTTCTAACTGAGCTTCTAAGCTAAGAGGAATATGTACAGCCATCTGGTCACCATCAAAGTCTGCATTAAATGCTGCACATGTTAGAGGGTGTAATTCTATAGCATCACCTTCAATTAATTTTGGTTCAAAAGCTTGAACACCTAATCTGTGTAGTGTTGGTGCTCTATTTAATAATATTGGATGTTCTCTAACTATAAGTTCTAAAGCATCCCAAACTGCGTTTGTTTCCTTTTCAACAAGTTTTTTTGCTTGTTTAATTGTAGATGCTAGACCTAATTTATTTAATCTAGCATATAAGAATGGCTTGAACAATTCTAGAGCCATTTTTTTGGGCAAACCACATTCGTGTAGTTTTAAATCTGGACCAACAACAATTACTGATCTACCAGAGTAATCAACTCTTTTTCCTAAAAGGTTTTGTCTAAACCTTCCTTGTTTTCCTTTAAGCATTTCAGCCAGAGATTTTAACGGACGTTTGCCAGTTCCTGTAATTACTCTACCTCTTCTGCCATTATCGAATAAAGCATCCACAGACTCTTGTAACATTCGTTTTTCATTTCTAATAATTATGTCTGGAGCTTTAAGATCCATTAATCTTTTTAATCTATTATTTCTATTTATAACTCTTCTATACAAATCATTTAAATCTGATGTTGCAAATCTTCCTCCATCTAGAGGAACAAGTGGCCTTAACTCTGGTGGTATTACAGGTATAGTAGTCAAAATCATCCATTCTGGTTTATTACCAGTTTCAATAAATGAGTCGATCAGTTTTAATCTTTTTATAGATCTTTATTCAGCAACCTTAGATTTTGTCTCATTTATATTTTTTAATAAAATTTCTCTCTCTTTATTCAAGTCTATAGATTTTAAAATCTCGAGTATTGCCTCTGCTCCTATTCCTGCAGTAAAGGATTCTTCACCAAACTCCTCTTGAAATTTATTTAATTCATCTTCGTTTAAAAGCTGATTTTTTTTAAGACTAGTTAATCCAGGTTCTATTACAATAAAACTCTCAAAGTATAGAACTCTTTCAACCTCCTTTAGCTTCATATCAATTGCAAGTGAAATTCTACTTGGTAAAGATTTTAAAAACCAGATGTGAGCAACCGGAGTCGATAAATTAATGTGCCCCATCCTTTCTCTACGAACATTTGATTTTGTAACCTCTACACCGCACTTCTCACAAATAATTCCTCTGAACTTCATTCTTTTATATTTACCACATAAACATTCGTAATCTTTTATCGGTCCAAATATTCTCGCACAAAATAAGCCGTCTTTTTCAGGTCTGAAAGTTCTATAATTAATAGTTTCTGGTTTCTTAATTTCTCCATAGGTCCATGATTTAATCTTTTCAGGACTTGCTAAAGTAATTTTAATGCTGTTGAAATTTTGAGAGTCCGAAATTGCTGTTTCTTTAAAAAAATCTTTAATATCTTTTTTCATTTTAATTTAACTCCACGTTAAGTGCTAGCGCTTTGATTTCTTTTACTAAAACATTAAATGACTCGGGTATTCCTGACTCGAAATTCTCTTCACCTTTTACTATTGTTTCATAAACTTTAACTCTACCTGCAACATCATCAGATTTTACTGTTAAAATTTCTTGTAAAGTATAAGAAGCCCCATAAGCTTCTAGAGCCCAAACTTCCATTTCTCCAAATCGTTGTCCTCCCAATTGAGCCTTACCACCAAGAGGTTGTTGTGTAACTAAACTGTAAGGACCTGTAGATCTTGCGTGTATTTTATCTTCTACTAAATGGTGTAGTTTTAACATATAAATAGTCCCAACTGTGACTTCTCTATCAAATCTTTCTCCTGTTCTACCATCCCATAATTTTGTTTGACCAGATTTTGGTAATGATGCAAGCTCTAACATATTTGTAACATCCTGCTCTTTTGCACCATCAAAAACTGGGGTTGAAATTGGAATTCCACTTTTCAAATTTTCACAAAGGTCTTTAAATTCAGTTTTAGATAATTTATCTAAATTTTCGCTGTATATTTCTTTGCCATAAACTGATTTTAAAAAATTATTTATTTTTTCAGTTTTTTCTGCTTGTTTCTGGTTCTCATTTATAAGATTTTTAACATTTTCTCCTAACTCAGAACAAGCCCACCCTAAGTGTGTCTCTAATATTTGTCCAACATTCATCCGACTAGGTACCCCAAGAGGGTTTAAAACTATATCAACAGGTTTGCCGTTTTCTCTGTAGGGCATATCCTCCACAGGTACAATTTTACTGACAACTCCTTTGTTACCATGTCTGCCTGACATTTTATCACCAGGTCTTAGTCTTCTTTTTATAGCAACGAAAACTTTTACCATTTTCATAACACTGGGTAAAAGTTCATCACCTTGTCTAATTTTTAAAACTTTATCTTCAAATCTATCTTGAATATCTTGTTTTGCTTTACTGTATTGGTCTTTTAATTGATCTAAAGCATCAATCTTTTTTGTATCTTTAACATCAATTTTAAAAATATCAGAAACAGTAAAGGCGTTTATATTACTGTCGTCTAATTTTGATCCACTATCTAAATCCTTAATTTTTTTATCTAAGGTTGTGCCGCTAAGAATTACTGCAGCACGTTGTTTGATACTACGTTCTAATATTTCTTCTTCAACAATTTTATCTTGTTGGACCGACTCAATTTCAGCCCTTTCAATTGTGATTGATCTTTCATCTTTATCAATACCATGTCTGTTAAAAACTCTTACATCAACAACAATTCCTCCACTACCACTAGGCATTTTTAATGATGTATCAGTAACATCAATGGCCTTTTCACCAAATATTGATCTTAAAAGTTTTTCTTCAGGTCCAGATGCTGAATCTCCTTTTGGTGTTACTTTACCAACTAGTATATCTCCAGGTTTGACCTCAGCACCGATATAAACTATTCCTGACTCATCTAAATTTTTTAAGGAATCTTCGTTAACATTTGGTATATCACGTGTAATATCTTCTTCACCTAATTTTGTATCCCTTGCCATTATCTCGTATTCTTCTATATGAATTGATGTAAAAACATCATCTGTAACACATCTCTCTGATATTAAAATCGAGTCCTCAAAATTGTAGCCTTGCCATGGCATAAAGGCGACTGTTACATTTTTTCCTAAAGCAAGCTCACCTAATTTAGTCGAAGGTCCATCAGCAATTATGTCTCCAACTTTAACTTTATCACCAACTCTCACTAAAGGTTTTTGATTAATGCAAGTATTTTGATTTGATCTCTTAAATTTTTGTAAGTTATAAATATCTACACCAGATTTTGTAAAATCAGATTCATTTGTTGCTTTAATGACGATTCTCTTTCCATCAATTTTATCAACTACACCATCTCTTTTAGCAACTATTGTTACCCCTGAGTCAAGAGCAACATCACTTTCTATACCTGTGCCAACTAAAGGTGACTCTGGTTTTAACAAAGGAACTGCTTGCCTCATCATGTTTGAACCCATCAAAGCTCTATTGGCGTCGTCGTTTTCTAAAAAAGGAATAAGAGAAGCAGCAACTGAAACTAATTGCTTAGGAGAAACGTCGATATAATCGATATTATCTGGTTTAGATAAAATAAAGTTAAGATTTTCTCTACATGATACTAACTCTTCAATAAATTTACCATTTTTATCTATTTTTGAATTCGCTTGAGCAATTGTAAATTTAGTCTCCTCCATTGCTGATAAATACTCAATTTTATCCTCAACGACTCCATCCTTAACTTTTTTATAAGGACTTTCAATGAAGCCATATTTATTAATTTTTGAATAAGTTGATAAGCTGTTTATTAAACCAATATTTGGTCCCTCTGGAGTTTCTATAGGACATATTCTACCATAGTGAGTTGGGTGAACATCTCTCACCTCAAATCCGGCTCTTTCACGTGTTAAACCCCCAGGACCTAATGCAGAAACTCTTCTTTTATGAGTTATTTCTGAAAGAGGATTTGTTTGATCCATAAATTGAGATAATTGAGATGTAGCAAAAAAATCTTTTAATGAAACAGTCAAGGGTTTTGCGTTTATCAAATCTTGTGGCATTGCAGATTCCACATCAAGTGTAGTCATTTTTTCTTTTATTGCTCTTTCCATTCGGTAAACACCAATACGAGATTGATTTTCAACTAATTCACCAACAGATCTTACTCTTCTGTTTGCTAAATGATCTATATCGTCAATTTCATCCTTTCCATCTCTCAGGTCTAACATTTTCTGAATTATAGCTAAAATATCATCATTTCTTAAGATTGTTATTTTATCTGAACATTCTAAATTTAACCTAGAATTCATTTTTACACGTCCAACATCAGATAAATCATATCTATCTGAACTGAAAAAAAGGTTATTAAATATTTGACTTGCAATATCAGTTGTAGGTGGTTCACCTGGTCTCAAGACTTTATATATTTCAGTGATAGCATCATTTTTTGTTTCATTTTTATCGTTAAAAATAGTCAATAATAAATATGGACCTTTATTGATTGAGTTAGTCGATGAAAGAGATACATTATTGATATCATTATCTATTATTTTTTGAACTATAGTTTCATTTAATTCAGAGCCAATCTTAAACTTATCCTCACCTACAATTAAATCTGTGTGTAGGAATTTTCCATATAGAGATTTACTTGTTACAAATATTTCTTTTAATCCATCATTAAATAATTTTTTTGCAGTAAGAAAATTAACCTTCTCGCCTTGATTAATAATTAATTTTCCAGTTTTTGCATCTATAATTTCCTCAGAGAAATTTTTAGATTTATAATTTTCTGGGTTAAACTTAGTTTTCCATTTGTTTTGTTTTTTATCATATGAGTAGATTTCTTTTTCATAATATTCATTTACGATTTCTTGCTTTGAAAAACCTAGAGCTAAAAGTAAAGTTGAGACAAATATCTTCTTTTTTCTGTCAATTCTAAAATATAAGAAATCTTTGACATCATATTCAAAGTCTAACCATGAACCCCTATTAGGAATAACTCTACAGTTAAAAAGTAATTTTCCACTCGCATGAGATTTTCCCTTATCATGATCAAAAAATACACCTGGACTTCTGTGCATTTGGTTAACCACTACTCTTTGAACACCATTAGTAATGAAAGTTCCGCTATTTGTCATCATAGGAACTTCTCCCATGTAAACCTCCTGTTCTTTAGCGGATAATATTTCTTTACTATTGTTTTCTTGATCTATCTCATAAACAACAAGTCTTAACGTGCATTTAAGTGCAGAAGAATAAGTTAAGCCTCTTTGAATACACTCTTCAACATCAAATTTTGGTTTTTCTAATCTATAAGAAACATACTCTAGTGTAGCCTTATCATTTAAGTCTTCTATTGGAAATATACTCTTAAATACTCTATCAAAACCTTTTACTAAATTAGTATCAATATTTTCTTTTAAATCAGTAAGTTGCTTATAAGAATTCTTTTGAACTTCTATTAAGTTTGGTATCGATAATCCTTCTTTAAGTTTTCCAAAATTCTTTCTGATATTTTTTTTTTCAGTAAAAGATAATTGCATCTATGTTGTAATTGCTAATTTATAAAAACCAGCAATTTAAATTTTGTTTATTATTTAAGTTCTACTTTAGCCCCAGCCGCTTCTAATTTAGCTTTAATTTCTTCAGCTTCTTTTTTACTAACTCCTGCTTTAACTTCTTTTGGAGCTCCCTCTACTAAATCCTTAGCTTCTTTAAGTCCTAGAGAAGTTACTCCTCTTACTTCTTTTATAACATTAATTTTTTTATCTCCTGCAGAAGAAAGAACTATAGTGTATTCACTTTTTTCTTCTGCTGGTGCTCCGCTTGCTGCACCTGCTGCGGGTGCCGCTGCAACAGCTGCTGCTGCCGTAACTCCCCACTTTTCTTCAAGTTGTTTTGAAAGTTCTGCTGCCTCTACGACAGTTAAACTCGATAGATCCTCGATTATTTTATTTAAGTCAGCCATATATTAATTCTTAGGTTATTTTTTTGATTTTTCGAGCGCTAAAATAGCGATTTTTGAAGCTGGTGCAAGTAAAATACTCGCTATTTTTTGTGCTGGGGATCTCAAAATTCCAACAATTTTAGCCCTTGCCTCATCTAAAGTAGGTAAAGTTGCTACATTTTGTACACCCACAACATCTAAAATGTCAGAACCCATGATTCCACCAAGTATTTTAAGATTTGAATTTTCTTTAGAAAATTTTGTTAAAATTTTTGCAGATGTGATTGCATCTTTTGATAATGCTACAGCAGTTGGGCCTGAAAATAAATCAGATAAATCTTTACATCTAGTTTTTTGTAATGCTAATTTTGTTATTCTATTTTTTGTTATCTTAAACTGTATACCGTGCTCTCTCATTCTACTTCTAAGATCGTCTAATTGAGTCATAGTTAAACCTTGATAGTGAGTAACTATTACAGCTTCAGACTTATCAAATTGAGAAGTCATTTGATCTATATATTCCTGTTTTTTTACCTTATCCATCATAATTATAAATTTTTAACTAATTTTAGTTTATATGAAATTCCCATAGTAGAAGTTAAGAATGAACTTTTAATTAAATCACCTTTTATTGAAATATTTGATTTTTCTTTTTCTAATGTTTCAATAATTGCGTTAAAATTTTTTATTAAGTTTTCATCAGAAAATGATTTTTTTCCTATAGTGACACCTATATTTCCATCTTTATCATTTCTAATTTCCACTTGACCAGATTTAGAATCTTTTACTGCTTTTTTTACGTCATCCGTGACTGTTCCCAATTTAGGATTAGGCATCAAACCTTTTGGACCTAGAACTTTACCTAATTTTGATAACTTGATCATCATTGACTGTGTGCAAATTAATTTTTCAAAATCTAGATATCCACTTTTAATTTTTTCAATTAGGTCATCGCTACCAACAATATCAGCACCACTTTCTTTTGCATCTTTAATTTTCGCTTCTTCGCAAACTACTGCAACTTTAACTTTTTTACCTGTTCCACCAGGCATATTAATTACTGTTCTAAGATTGACCTCACTTTTTTTTTGTTTATTATTTATTTGAAAACTTAAATCAATTGCTTCGTCAAATTTGGTAGTACAATTTTTTTTTACAATAGGTATTAACTTTTCTATAGTTTCAGAATAAGTATTTTTTTGAATTTGTTTAAGTTTTTTAAATCTTTTAGATGACATTATTCTTTAACCTCGATTCCCATTGATCTTGCTGATCCCATAATTATTTTTGTTGCTTGATCCAAATCATGAGCATTAAGATCTTTCATCTTTTTTTTTGCGATCTCTTCTGCTTGTTTTTTTGATATAGTTGCAACAATATTTCTACCAGGCTCTTGTGATCCACCTTTAAGTTTTGCTGCCTCTTTAATAAAATGTGAAGCTGGTGGGCTTTTGATAATAAAATCAAATTTTTTATCTTTATATACAGTTATAACAACAGGCACTGGTTTACCCATGAAGTCTTTAGTTTTTTCATTAAAAGCTTTACAGAATTCCATTATGTTAATTCCTCTTTGGCCTAAAGCTGGACCAACCGGAGGTGCAGGATTAGCTTGACCACCTTTAATTTGTAATTTTACATATCCACTTATTTCTTTTTTTGCCATTAGCTTACCTTTTCTACCTGACTATACTCTAGTTCAACTGGTGTTGGACGACCAAAAATTAAAACTGACACTTTTAATTTTGATTTATCTTCATCTATATCTTCTACTAATCCATTAAAAGATGCGAATGGACCATCTATAACTTGAACCTTTTCACCAACGGAATATTCAATGCTTGTTTGTGTTTGTGAAACACCATCTTTTATTTGACCAAGAATTTTTTCAATCTCTTTATCTGAAACGGGAACAGGAATTCCCTTAGAACCTAAAAACCCACTCACTTTTTTTATGTTTTTAATCATGTGATAAATATTATTGTCCATTTCACTTTTAATCAAAACATAGCCAGGAAAATATTTTTTTTTTCTTTGAACCCGTTTTCCTCTTTTAACCTCAGTAACATCTTGTGTAGGTACTACAATTTCCTCAAATTTTTCGGAAATTTTAGCTTTTTCAGCCTCGTCTTTTATGTTTTGGGCAACTTTATTCTCAAAACTAGAGTGCGATTGAACGATATACCAATTCTTCATTATATACTTACCTGCAAAATTATATTTAATAAGAATTTTAGGATTTGATCTAATAAAAGAAAGAATATTGCTGCAATTGTAGCCATTGCAACTACCATTAAACTCCCTTGAATAGTTTCCTTTCCTGTTGGCCAAGTAACTTTAAAAGCTTCTTGTTTTACTTCCTGAATAAATTTAAATGGGTTCTTCATAATTTTTTTCTGGCAGGAGCGGAGGGAATCGAACCCCCAACCTCCGGTTTTGGAGACCGGCGCTCTACCAATTGAGCTACACTCCTATTGGTAGCTTATTTAATAATTTTAGTTACTACTCCTGCTCCTACAGTTCTACCACCCTCTCGAATAGCAAAGTTTAATTTTTCACTCATTGCAATAGGTGTAATTAACTTAACTTTAAATTTCGCATCATCACCAGGCATTACCATTTCTGTACCTGACGGCAATTCAACTTCACCCGTTACATCTGTTGTTCTGAAATAAAACTGAGGTCTATATTTAGTAAAGAAAGGAGTGTGTCTTCCACCCTCCTCTTTCTTAAGAACATACGCTTGTGCCTCAAACTCAGTGTGAGGAGTTATTGAACCTGGTTTGCAGAGAACTTGTCCTCTTTCAACGTCAGTTCTTTCTACACCTCTTAGTAGTGCTCCAATATTATCGCCGGCTTCTCCAGTATCTAGAATTTTTCTAAACATTTCAACGCCAGTACAAACTGTTTTTTTAGTATCTCTAATTCCAACTATTTCTATTTCTTCACCAGTTTTTACAACTCCTTGTTCTACTCTTCCAGTAACAACAGTTCCTCTTCCAGAAATAGAAAAAACATCTTCTACTGGCATTAAGAAAGGTTTATCCTTTGGTCTGTCTGGTTGTGGAATATGCTCATCAACAGCTTTCATTAATTCCATGATTGCATTTTTTCCGATCTCATCATCTTTTCCTTCAACTGCAGCTAAAGCCGAACCTTTTACGATTGGAGTCTTATCACCTGGAAATTTATAAGAAGTTAAAAGTTCTTTAATTTCTTCCTCAACAAGTTCAATAAGTTCTTTATCTTTTACTTGATCAACTTTATTTAAAAAAACTACAATAGCTGGAACTCCAACTTGTCTAGCTAAAAGAATATGTTCTCTAGTTTGTGGCATTGGGCCATCAGCTGCATTAACAACTAAAATTGCTCCATCCATTTGTGCAGCTCCAGTGATCATATTTTTCACATAGTCTGCGTGTCCAGGACAATCTACGTGTGCGTAATGTCTTTTATCAGTTTCATATTCAACATGGGCTGTTGAAATAGTTATACCTCTTTCTTTTTCCTCAGGAGCTTTATCAATTTGATCATAAGCCGTAAACTGAGCACCACCTTTTTCTGATAATACTTTTGTTATAGCAGCGGTTAAGGTTGTTTTACCATGGTCTACATGACCAATTGTACCTATGTTACAATGTGGTTTGTTCCTATTAAATTTTTCCTTCGACATTACTTTTATATCCTTACTTTTTTACTTTAATTTTTAATTTTTGGAGCGGGTAAAGGGAATCGAACCCTTACATCCAGCTTGGAAGGCTAGCGTTCTACCATTGAACTACACCCGCAGAACCAAGTTACACTCCAAGTTTTTAAAGCCTAAATGAATGGTGGAGGGGGAAGGATTCGAACCTTCGAAGACCGAAGTCAACGGGTTTACAGCCCGCCCCATTTGACCGCTTTGGTACCCCTCCTACATAAGTTGGGGAAGCGTCCCCTTGTTCAAAAAAGCTTTAAACAACAAGCGTTTTATATATTTTTATTGCGTAATTGCAATATTAGAAATTTTGGGGAAATTACTAAAAAATTAGATATAAAAGGCTATATTTTATGGCAAATTCATCATTTTTTATTGTCGGAAGACATGCAGTAATAGAGGCTCTCAAAAATCCAAAAAGGAAAGTGCTGAGAATTTTTCTCACTGAGGAAAGTAAAAAAACAATTCATAGAAGCAGTCCGAAAGTGAATTTGATAAAAAATTTAAAAATTTTTTTTAAAACAAAAAAAGAATTAGATAAATTTTCTCGAAACGATGGTATTCAACATCAAGGTTTTGTTGCTGAAGTTGAACATTTGGAAAAGATTGATTTAAAAGAGACAATTAAAAATAAAAAGAATTTTACTTTAGCATGTCTAAATGAAATTAGCGATCCAAGAAATATTGGTTCAATAATAAGAAGTGCAGCGTCTTTTAATGTTGATGGAATAATTGTCAAAGAAAGATCGTATCCATCAGAGAGTAAATTATTATATAAATCAGCGAGTGGCTCCATAGAGCATATTAATATATTTGAGGTTTCTAATATAAATTCAACCTTAAAAATGTTAAGAGAAAATAATTTTTGGGTTTATGGATTTGATGCAAATACTGATAAAGATTTTTCTACATTAGGTTGGTCTGGAAATAATGTTTTACTTTTTGGTTCAGAGGGTTCAGGTATTAAAATGCACACAAAAAAATATACTGATTTTTTAGTTAGGATAAAAATAAACATGAAAATTGAAAGTTTAAATGTTTCTAATTGTGCAGCTATTGCTTTTCACCAAGTTGGTCTCAAAAAAAAACTTGATAATAGATAAAATCATACTACAAAAGAGATGTGCCCTTGTAGCTCAACTGGTAAAGCAATTGATTTGTAATCAACAGACTTCAATTTAGTTTCACACACTGCATTTAACATCAAGTAAACACTAGTATAATTTAAGCAAAAAATATTCAATAATTTTATTCTTATCAAGACTGACTAGAAACCGACAGATTAAAAATTTATTCATTTAATTTAAAATATTAATAATACTTTTTTTAATAGTTTCACTTACTTTGATTGTCCCTTCTTTATTTGGATGAATCCCGTCTTTTTGATTTAAGCTTGGATTAAGTGCTACTCCTTCAAGAAGAAATGGGATTAAGGGTAAATTATATTTTTTTGATAATTTCGGATAAATATCATCAAACTCTTTTTTATATTTTTTTCCATGAGTGTTTGGTGCAATCATCCCGGCTAAAATAATTCTAATTTTTTTATTGTTAGCAATATTTATTATTTGTTCTAAATTTTTTTTTGTTTCGTCTGGCTGAATTCCCCTGAGCATATCATTAGCTCCTAATCCTAAAATAATTAAATCTATTCCTGGTTCCGATAAACTCCAATCAACTCTATTTAGTCCACCTGATGACGTGCTTCCAGAAACACTTCCATTAATAACTTTAATATTTAAACCAGCTTCCTTAAGATTGTTTTCTAAAACTATTGATAAATGATGTTCTTTAGGTAATCCATATCCGGCCATCAAACTATCACCAAATAAAACTACCTTTTCTATTGCACTTGCGTTTATGTGTACTAGAAAGATTATTAAAATTTTTATAAATATAGTTTTATTCATGAATACTCTTCTTAAATTAAAAAAAATAAATCTCAAATACCAAACTGGTAAAGATAGTATCAGTGTTTTAAAGAATATTGATTTAAATATTAAGAAAAAAGAAACCGTTTCTGTTGTTGGGGAAAGTGGCTCAGGGAAAACAAGTTTAATCATGTTAATTGGGGGGTTAGAGAAACCTAACTCTGGTAAAATAATTTTCCGAGATAAAGAAATTACATGCCTTAGTGAAGATGAGGTATCTGAGATAAGAAAGAAAAATATTGGAATAATTTTTCAGTCGTTTTATCTAATTCCTAATTACACAGCGGTTGAAAATGTTGCGCTTACACTTGAGCTCAATAATTTTAAAAATCCAGAAAAAGAGGCAAAAATTTTATTAGATCGTTTTGGTTTGAAACATCGTTTTAATAATCTACCAAGTCAATTATCAGGTGGTGAACAACAAAGGGTTTCTATCGCTAGAGCAATTGCAATGAAACCAGAATTAATTTTAGCTGATGAGCCAACCGGAAACTTGGATACTGAAAATTCTATCATGATTGCAAATATTCTATTTAAGTATGTAAAAGAAGAAGGCTCTTCTTTAATCATGGTAACTCATGACACTAAACTTGCTGACAAAGCTAAAAGAAAAATAAAAATTAAAGATGGAAAAATTAAATAATCCTTCAGAATTTAGTTTGATTTTAAAATATGCTTTAAAAGACTTAAGCAGAAATTATCATAAAATATCTAGTATCATTATTACGCTATTTATAAGTCTTTTTATCTTAAGTGCTATTTTCACAATTGAAGATAGTCTTAAAAAAGAACTAAATGATAATGCCAAAGCACTTTTAGGTGGAGATTTAGAGATTGATTACAATCGTAATCCAGGAAATTTAAATCTAGTTAATCAAGTAAAAGAATTTGCAACTGTTTCTCAGATGATTGAGTTTAGTACTATGCTTTCAACAACAGGAAGAGAAAAAAATAAATCATTATTTACTAGAATTAAAACTGTGGATGAAAAATATCCTTTATATGGAAATGTTGTTTATGAGCCAATTGATGCTTATGAAAGAATGCAAAAAAAACCTTATTCTATCCTTATCAATGAAAGTTTATCAAAAACTCTTAATATAAAAATTAATGAAAAGGTAAAAGTTCAAGATCAAAACTTTACAGTAATTGGAATTATTAAATCAGTGCCAGATGTTAGTGGATTTGTTGCGTTTGGAGATTGGGCTTTAGCAGGAAAACAAACTTTAGAAATTTTAAAACTAAATGGAATGGGAAGCTTTTTAAACTATGAATACAAAGTAAAATTTAACGAAAAAGATAAACCAGAAGAAATCAAACAACGAATTGAAGAAATTTTTAAAGACGATCAAAAAGTAAAGCTTAGATATCCTGAAAATTCTGCTAGTGGAATAAAGAGAATTATTAATAATTTTTCTCAATTTTTATCTCTTGTATCAATCAGTGCAATGTTAATTGCAGGCATTGGAATCGCAAATACTCTGCTTTCTTTTATCAATCAAAACAACATGTCTATTGCTGTAAGAAAGGCGGTTGGCTTTTATTCAGGCAATATTAAAACGTTATTTTACCTTCAGTTATTTATACTTTTATTCATCATCACTGTTATT
>CACHYG010000021.1 GCA_902584015.1 uncultured Pelagibacteraceae bacterium | reverse complement strand
TTAATGCAAAACTCATTTATAACAGGTAACATTCCAGGAAAAGCAGCATCTACTAAACTTACTTGTGTATTTGGTTCTGAACCAAATTTCGTTGGAGAAGTTGAAAATAACTTAGACTCAGACAATACTTGAGCATGTACCTCAAGACCAATAACTACTTCATATTCATTAGTGTTTCTTTTAATTAAATATTCTTTATTTTCCTTATTCAATTTATCCACCAATCATTAATATTATTTTTAAAATTAATATTTTTTTCAATTGAATAAGCTATATTAAGAATATTTTGTTCATCAAAAGCTTTGCCTATCACTTGAAGTCCTAAAGGGTAACCTGATTTATCATGACCAGCCGGTATAGATATAGCTGGTAAGCCTGCTAAGTTAATCGGTACAGTAAATATATCATTTAAATACATTGAGACAGGATCATTTGTTTTTTCACCAATCTTAAAAGCTGAGCTCGGAGTTGACGGTGTTAATATAGCATCAACCTTTTTATAAGCTTCATCAAAATCATTTTTAATCAATCTTCTTACTTTTTGTGCTTTTAAATAATATGCATCATAATAACCAGAAGATAGAACATATGTTCCAATCATTATTCGTCTCTTTACTTCATCACCAAATCCTTCAGATCTCGTCTTTTCATACATGTCAATCAGATTTTCTCCCTTTGATCTAAACCCATACTTTACGCCATCGTATCTAGCTAAATTTGACGAAGCTTCTGCAGGAGCTACTATGTAATAAGTTGGTAAGGCATAATTAGTGTTTGGTAAATTAATTTCAATTATTTCTCCTCCATTGTCCTCGATTATTTTCATACCTTTTTTCCAGAGTTCTTCTATTTCTTTAGGCATTCCATCAACTCTATATTCCTTAGGTATTCCTATTTTTTTTCCTTTAATATTTTCATTAAGATCTTTTAGATATTGACCTCTTTTAAAATCAACGGATGTAGAGTCTTTATTGTCATAAGAACTAATAACTTCTAGCATCAAAGCACAGTCTTTTACATTTTGTGTCATTGGACCGGCCTGGTCCAAAGAGGATGCAAAAGCTACGATGCCATACCTTGAGCAGCTTCCATATGTTGGTTTTAGTCCAACTGTACCTGTGAAAGAGGCTGGTTGTCTTATTGAACCACCTGTGTCTGTTCCTATTGTAGCAGGTGTTAACTTTGCAGCAAGAGCTGAAGATGAACCACCAGATGAACCTCCTGGAACTAAATTTTCAGATATAGGATTTTGTACATTTCCAAAAAAACTAGTTTCATTAGACGATCCCATTGCAAATTCATCACAATTCAATTTTCCAATGATAATGCCCCCTTCATTTAAAATATTTTGGGTAACAGTCGATTCATATGTTGGAATAAAATTTTCTAAAATTTTACTACCAGCAGTAGTTCGAATATTTTTGGTACAAAAAAGATCTTTTACTGCTAAAGGAATACCGGGTAATTTTTTATTAAAATCTGGTTTTTCATCAAATTGTTTAGCTTTTTGTAATGCGTTTTCAAAATTTTCCGTAATATAAGAATTTAGTTTTTTTGATTTTTGTGACCTGTCAATAAATGCTTTAGTAACTTCTGTAGATGAAATTTCTTTTTTTTTTATTTTTTCAACTAACTCAAACAGCTTTAAATCAATTATATTAGACATTATTCAACAACCTTTGGGACTACAAAAAAATCTTTATTATCTTCAGGTGAGTTTTTAAGTATATCTTCTCTTATATTTTTTGATTTAATTTCGTCCTTTCTTAGTTTTAAATTTGTTTCAGCAATTGATGTAAGTGGTTCAATTTTTTCAGTATTTAGCTCTTCTAGTTTTTCGATAAATTTAAATATTGAATTTAAATCATCACTTAATTTTTTAGCTTTATTATCATCTATCGATATTCTGGACAATTTAGAGATATGCTTTACTGTTTTAAGATCTATAGTCATATGATAAGAATATTGAAAACTATCATTTAATCTGAAAATTACAATATGATCACAATCGATGCCCTAAAAGATAAATTAGATAATAATTCAAGATTGTTAGGTTTAGACCTAGGATCTAAAAGAATTGGCGTTTCTGTCTGTGATGATAGGAGGAAAATTGCCACTCCTTATAAGACTATTCAATTTACCAACATAGAAAATTTATCTTCTGAACTTGCAAATATAATAAAAGAAAATAACATTTCAGGTATAATTGTTGGAAATCCGTTAAATATGGACGGGTCATTTGGTAAAAGTTCACAATCAATCAGAGATAAAGCTAAAATTATTGAAGAAAAAACTGCTACTCCGGTTTGTTTGTGGGATGAAAGGCTATCGACATCAGGGGCTTATAGTTTATCGAGTGATCTCGACATAAAATTTTCTCAAAAAAAAAAGAAAATAGACGAAAAAGCGGCTACATTTATACTTCAAGGAGCTATTGATTATTTAAATAATTAAACCCTTGCCTTAGTGGCATTAAAAGTTTATAGAGTTGGTTTTAATGGCAATTAATAAAAAAGCTATTAAAATTTCAAAAAAACACCTTCTAGGAATACAAGACCTTTCTATTTCTGATATAAATTTAATTTTAGACGAAGCTAAATCATTTATAACTTTAAATAAAAGCAAAAATAAAAAAATTGATATTTTAAGAGGTAAAACTCAAATTAATCTCTTTTTTGAACCATCAACAAGAACGCAAAGTTCTTTTGAGTTAGCAGGTAAGAGATTAGGCGCAGATGTAATGTCAATGAATATTGTAAATTCAGCAATTAAAAAAGGTGAAACTTTAATTGATACTGCAATGACATTAAATGCGATGCATCCAGATATAATCGTTATCAGACATCAGGATTCTGGAGCATGTAATCTACTTTCACAAAAAGTAAATTGCGCTGTATTAAATGCTGGAGACGGAAGAAGAGAACATCCAACTCAAGCTTTATTAGATGCATTAACAATAATAGATAGAAAGAAAAAAATTAGTGGATTAAAAATTGCAATTTGCGGTGATATTCTCCATTCAAGAGTAGCAAGATCAAATATTTATTTATTAAATATGCTAGGTGCTGAATTAAATATTGTTGCACCATCAAATTTAATGCCAAAGGATATTGAAAAATTAGGAATAAACAAATTTACTAATATGAAAGATGGTGTCAAGGATTGTGATATTGTCATGATGTTAAGATTACAAAATGAAAGAATGACAAGCTCATTTTTATCATCAAACAGAGAGTATTATGAGTATTACGGACTAACACCAGATAAACTTAAATTAGCAAAAGATGATGCCCTAATAATGCATCCTGGACCTATGAATAGAGGTATCGAGATAGATACAAAACTAGCTGATGATATTAACAAAAGTGTTATTAAGGAACAAGTTGAACTTGGGGTAGCTGTACGAATGGCTTGCTTAAAAATTTTTGGTCAACAATGAAGAAAAAATTTTTTTTAAATGCAAATATAATAGATCCTTATAATGCAATTGATGAAATTGGTGGATTAATAATTAATGAAGAAGGTAAAATCGAGGCTGTTGGCAAAAAAGTAAATAAAAACAATATTCCATCGAGAGAAAAATTTATTGATTTAAATGGTAAACATATATTCCCGGGGCTAGTAGATATGAGAGTATTTGTTGGTGAGCCTGGTTTTGAATATAAAGAGAATTTTAAAACGTTAAGTAATGCTGCTCTATCTGGAGGTGTAACATCAGTTGTAACAATGCCAAACACATCGCCAGTTATAGATAATGTATCTATTGTAGACTTTTTAAAACGTAGAGGTCGAGATAAATCCAAGATAAATATTTATCCCTCTGCATCACTGACTAAAAATTTAGAAAGTACGAACATGACTGAATTTGGACTTTTAAAAAAGAAAGGAATTATTGCATTTACAGACGGTATTCAAACAATTCAAAATACTCGATTAATGTCCAGAATTATGAGATCAGCTTATGATCTTGATTGCTTAGTAATGCAACATGCAGAAGATTTTGAATTATCTAAAAATGGAAGCGTAAACGATGGTATAGTTGCAACTCGTTTAGGTTTACAAGGGATACCTGACTTAGCAGAAAGAATAATTATTGAAAGAGACTTAACCTTATTAGAAGATTTTAATTGTAGGTATCATATTTCACAAATTTCATCATCAAAGTCTGTAGATGTAATAAAAAAAAAGAAAGATGCTGTAAAATTTACTACTGGTGTATCAATTAATAATTTGTCTTTAAATGAAAATGATATTGGTGATTTTAGAACCTTCTTAAAACTTTCTCCTCCTTTAAGAACTGAGGAAGATAGGATGTCACTCGTAGACGCAATAAATAAAGATCTTATTGATGTGATTGTTTCAGATCATAAGCCAGAAGATGAAGAATCTAAAAGATTAACTTTTTCACAAGCTGCAACTGGTGCGTCAGGTATAGAAACACTTTTACCATTAGCATTAGAACAATATCACAATAATTCAATTAAACTTTTTAAAATTATTGAACTATTGACAAGTAATCCTGCTAAAATACTTAAAATAAATAAAGGAACTCTCACTATAGGAAGTAATGCAGATTTTTGTATAGTGGATATAAATAAACCATGGATAATCAAAAAAGAAAATTTAGTTTCTAAATCTAAGAATACATCTATAGAAGATAAAAAAATGCAAGGAAAAGTTTTATCAACATTTGTAAATGGTGAAGAGTTATATAAAGCGAATTAGATATGTTATTCTTGATTTTATTTTTTAGCTATTTAATTGGATCTATTCCATTTGGATTTTTGTTAACAAAAATTTTTTTAAAAAAAGATATACGTAAAATTGGATCGGGCAACATTGGAGCAACAAATGCTCTTAGGACAGGTAATAAATTAATTGGCTATAGCACTTTAATCTTAGATATAAGTAAAGCAGTAATTTTACTTTTAATAATAAAATTTAATTTTTCTGAATACATATTTACATCTTCTA
Source organism: uncultured Pelagibacteraceae bacterium (assembly GCA_902584015.1). GTDB lineage: Bacteria > Pseudomonadota > Alphaproteobacteria > Pelagibacterales > Pelagibacteraceae > Pelagibacter. The sequence goes on along the minus strand of CACHYG010000021.1, from coordinate 14,326 downwards.
TTGCAGTTTTTTTAGGACATGTTTTTCCTATATGGTTAAAGTTTAAAGGTGGAAAAGGGGTTGCTACATATGTTGGTATACTTTTTTGTATAAATATTTATTTAGCAATTATTTTTATAATTGTTTGGTTTGTTGTGTTTATCATGTCAAAGTATTCTTCCCTAGCATCAATGGTGGCATCATTGCTTGTTCCACTATCAAGTTATTTTCTACTAAACGATATCAACTATTATTTTTATATAATTTTATTTTTACTCATATTGATTACCCATAGAGAAAATATAAAACGCTTAAAAAATAATACTGAATCGAAGACAAAAATTTATTAATTTGACTAAAAGTATAATTTATGTGTAGTTTTAGTCTTTATGAATCTTGTTATTGTTGAAAGTCCCGCAAAAGCAAAAACGATAAATAAATATTTGGGAGATAATTATACTGTTCTTGCAAGTTATGGTCATATAAGAGACCTACCATCAAAAAATGGATCTGTTGATCCTGAAAATAAATTTAAAATGATATGGGAGGTTGATAGTTTTTCTAAAAAATATTTGAAAGAAATTACAGATGTTGCAAAAGAGTCTGATAAGATAATTCTTGCAACTGATCCTGATCGCGAAGGTGAAGCTATTGCTTGGCATGTTAAAGAATTTTTAGATGAAAGAAAACTTTTAAAAGATAAGAAAATTGAAAGAGTAGTTTTTAATGAGATAACTAAAAATGCGGTTACAAAAGGTATTGAAAATCCAAGAAAAATTGAAGATCAGTTAGTAGACGCTTATATGGCAAGACGAGCATTAGACTATCTAGTTGGTTTTAACATTTCACCAATACTATGGACAAAGCTTCCAGGTTCAAAATCGGCAGGTAGAGTTCAGTCAGTAGCTTTAAAATTACTAACGGAAAGAGAGCATGAAATAGAAATATTCAAACCAGATGAGTTTTGGACACTTAATGTAAATTTTAATACAAATGATAATTCAAAAATTAATTCTACAATTTTACAACTAGATGGTAATAAAATTGAAAAATTTAGTTTTAAAAATAAAGAGGATATTAATTTAGCAATTGAAAAAATTAAAAGTAAAAATTATAAAATTACTGATATTACATCTAAAATATTTAATAGAAATCCTGTTGGACCATTTACAACCTCCACCTTACAACAGACAGCGTCAAGTAAATTAGGTTTTGGTTCCTCACGAACCATGCAAATAGCACAGAGATTATATCAAGGTATTGATATTGATGGAGATACAAAAGGTTTGATAACCTATATGAGGACTGATGGAACGAATATTTCCAAAGAAGCTGTAAATGAATTTAGATCTTATATAGATGATAATTTTGGTAAGGATTATTTACCTGAACAACCATTGAATTATTCTGGCAAGAAAGCTAAAAACGCTCAAGAAGCGCATGAAGCTATAAGACCAACAAATATAGAAAATTCTCCTGAAAAGATGAAAAAATATTTAAGCTCTGATCAAAATAAACTTTATAACTTAATTTGGTCGAGAGCTTTATCTTCACAAATGGAGTCTGCAAAGTTTGATAGAAAAACTATATCCATAGAATCTGATGACTCTAAGAATATTTTAAGATCAAGTGGATCTGTAATTAAATTTGATGGATTTTTAAAACTTTATAAAATTGAGGACGATCAGAGTGATGAAAAAATACTTCCAGAGGTAAATAAAGGTCCAATAAATATTGAGAGTTTTGTTGATGAACAGCATTTTACTCAACCACCTCCACGATATTCTGAAGCCAGTTTAGTTAAGAAACTTGAAGAATTAGGTATTGGACGACCATCAACATATGCAAGTATTATCTCTGTAATTGCTAATAGAGGATATGCAGATATCGTTAATAAAAGATTTTTTCCCACAGATAGAGGTAAATTAATATCGGCATTTTTAGAGAAACTTTTCACTAAATATGTTGATTATGGATTTACAGCTAAACTTGAAGATCAACTGGATGACATTACATCTGGTAAGGAGGACTGGATTAAAGTTCTTGAACAATTTTGGGCAGATTTCAATAAAAACGTTACAACCGTTAGGGAAAAAAGAACTAGAGAGGTATTAGATTTACTCAATGAAAGTTTAGGTAGTCTTATTTTCGAGACAAATGAAGAGGGAAAAGTTGATCGAAAATGCAAGTTATGTGCTGATGGTATTTTAAGCTTAAAAAATAGTTTTAGAGGAGGTGCATTTATAGGTTGTTCAAACTATCCAGAATGTAAATTTACCAGACCACTTTCAAAAGCTAAAGCAGCTGAACAATTAAACTTGGCTGAGCCGAAATTAATAGGAAAGCACGAAAATGGAAAAGATATATATTTAAAAAATGGAAGGTTTGGTCCATATCTGCAATACGAAATTGATAAAGAGGAAATAGAGGAAAAATCAAAAAAAAAGAAAAAACTTAAAAAAAAAAAAGACGATAATTTAAAAAATGTATCTATACCTAAGGGCATTGATATTGATTCAATAGATTTAGATAAAGCAAAGTATTTATGTTCTCTACCAAAAAATCTTGGTCTAAATCCAGAAAATCAAAAAGAAATTTTTTTAAATTCTGGAAGATTTGGTCCGTACTTAAAATGTGAAAATAAATCTGCAAGGTTAGAAAATGTTGAAGAAATTTTTACTATAGGATTAAATAGGGCAATAACATTAATAGCTGAAGCAAAACCTGGAAGAATCTCATCATCGTTAATCAAAGATTTAGGTGAACATCCGGAAGATAAAAAACCTGTAAGAATTATGAAAGGTCAGTATGGACCGTATATTAAATATAAATCTTTAAACGCGACTATTCCTGAAGAAAAAGATCCTACAGAACTGACTATGGAAGATGCTTTGATTTTAATTGAGAAAAGAAAAGAATACGATAGAAATAAGAAAAAGAATAAAAAATGAATTTTGAAGAAAATATAAAAAAAAATAATATAAAATTACCTAATGCTGCTGATCCAGTTGGTTCATATGTGGCGACTAAGATAATAGGAAAATTACTTTACATATCAGGACAAATTTCCATAGACTCAGATGGTAAACTTATTAAAGGGAAAGTAGGAAAAGATTTAAATGTAGATGAGGGTTATCAAGCTGCAATAAGATGTGCGTTAAGTATAGTTGCACAGTCAAAAAAAGCCACAAATGGAGATCTATCAAAAATAAAGACATGTATAAAATTAACCGGGTTTGTAAATTCAACAGATTCATTTACAGATCAACCTAAAGTAATTAATGGTGCATCTGACACTATATCAAAAATTTTTGGTGATGCTGGGATTCATGCAAGAGCCGCCGTTAGCGTAAATAGCTTACCATTAGGCGTAGCCGTTGAAGTCGATGCTATATTTGAATTAAATTAATTAATTATCTTCCAACACCAAAATATTTAAAACCTTGTTGTTTCATTTTTGAAGGTGAGTAAATATTTCTCATATCAAATATTATTGGTTTTTTTCCTTTTATGTAAGTTTTGAAATTAATTGACTTAAAATCATTCCATTCTGTGTGAATAATTATTAGATCTGATTTTTTTATTGCATCCTTAATATTCTGTTTAAAGGCGACGTTTTTATATTTGTTCAATTCGCTTTTATATCCAGTTGGATCATAATATTTAACTTTTGCACCTTTTTTAATTAATGCAGGAATCATTGATAAACTTGATGAATCTCTCATATCGTCAGTATTGGCTTTAAATGTAACACCTAAGAAGCAAATATTTTTGTTCTTAATTCTATTTTTTAATAAATTCTTAACACGATTTAATAACAGATTTGATCTATTATGATTTGATTTAATTACACTTTTGATAACTGAGAGACTTGTTTTATATCTTTCTGCAGTGTTTATTATTGCTTTTGTATCTTTTGGAAAACAAGATCCACCATATGCTGGACCTGCACGCAAAAAACGACTTCCAATACGTTTATCAAGACCCATACCTATTGATATATCCTCAATATTAATATTTGTTTTTTCGCATAAATTGGCCAACTCATTTATAAAGGTTATTTTTGTCGCTAAAAATGCATTTGAGGCATATTTAATTAGTTCAGCTGCTCTTCTTGATGTATTAAGATATTGAGCTCCTTTAGAAATTAATGGTGAGTAAAGTGTTTTAAGAATTTTATTTGATTTAACTTCATTTGTACCAACTACAACTCTATCAGGATAAATAAAATCCCTGATTGCCTCACCCTCTCTCAAAAATTCAGGATTTGATACTATTGAAAAATTTTTTTTTTTATTTTTTTTTCTTATAATTTTTTCAATTTCGTCACCAGTTGTAACAGGAACTGTTGATTTAGTAATAATAATTTTAAATTTATTAATTGATTTACTGATATGTCTTGCAACATTATAAACCTGACTTAAGTCAGCACTGCTACCACCCTTTTTAGTAGGTGTACCAACACATATAAAAATTACATCAGATTTTTTTATTGAATCTTTCAAATCTGTTGAAAAATGCAGTCTCTTGTTTTTATAATTTTTTAAAACTAATTCCTCTAAACCTGGTTCATAGATAGGAATTTTACCTTTTTTAAGAGAATTAATTTTTTGTTGGTCTCTATCTACACATATTACATTATTTCCTAAATCAGCAAAACAAACTCCACTTACAAGGCCTACATATCCGGTACCTATCATACAAAGTTTCATGACTTAGCAATCTCCAATGAAGATTTAATATATCCATGCATTGTTCCGCAGTCTAAATATTTTCCTTCAAAATTATGACCAATAAATTTATTATTCTGTTGAATTAAAGTTCTAATAGCGTCTGTAATGTGAATTTCTCCACCTTTTCCTTTTTTTTGATTTTTCAAAATTGTAAATATTTTTTTTGGTAAAATGTATCTTCCAATTACTGCATTATTTGATGGAGCATCACTTATATTAGGTTTTTCTACGACATCTTTAATATAAAAGTTTTTTTCATCTATATTTTTTTCTTTCATATAAATCCCCCATCTATTTACAGTTTTTCTTTGAACTTTCATACTTGCCATTACTGAACACTTTTTTTTTTTATGAATTGATATCATTGCTTTTGAACAATTTTTTTTGATTATAAGATCGTCTGGTAACAACATTAGAAAAAAATCATTTTTTATCTTACTTTTTGTTTTGTAGACAGCATCGCCTGTACCCAATGGTTTATTTTGATATACAAATTTAATCATTTTTTTATACTTTTTAATCTTTTTATATTCTTCTATTAGTCTTTTATCTCTTTTTTTTTTTATTATTTTTCTAAAAAAATTATCATTATAGAAATATTTTTTTATTATTTTTTTTTTATTTGAAATAATAAATACCACTTCTTTAATCCCAGCATCTATACATTCATCTAGTATATATTGAATACCTGGTTTACCATTCATTGGTAAAAGTTCTTTTGCAAAAATACTAGTAAGGGGCAAAAGTCTTGTACCTAATCCTGCTAGTGGTATTATAGCTTGTTTAATCATTGCTTATTGTAATATTTAATGGCTATCATAAATGATAATTTTTAAAAGTATTAATAAATTAAAAGAAAAAGTTAATATTATGGCAAATGTTGGTTTTGTGCCAACAATGGGATCGCTTCATAAAGGACATATTTCTTTAATTAAAAACTCTAAACAAAAATGCACCAAAACTGTTGTTAGTATTTTTGTAAATCCATCTCAATTTAATAAAAGTTCTGATTTTAGAAAATATCCAAGAAACTTAAAAAACGATCTTAAAATCTTAAAAAAATTAAAAGTTGATTACTTACTAATTCCATCAATTAATGATGTCTATAAAACCAAAAAACAGATGAAAATTAAGATTAACAATAAAGATAAAATACTATGTTCTAAATATAGACCTGGTCATTTTGAGGGAGTTTTAGGTGTAATTTCAGTTTTTTTAAAGAATATAAAAGCAAAGTATATATTTTTAGGTAACAAAGATTTTCAACAAATATATCTAATAAAAAAATATTTAGGTAATAAATTTAAAACTAGTATAGTTGTTTGTAAAACAATTAGATTCAAAAATTCATTAGCCTATTCTTCAAGAAATAAATTGCTTTCAAAGAAAAATATAAAGAATGGAATTATGATATCAAATATAATAAAAAAATTTCATGATCTAATATTTAATGATTTTTCTAAAATTAATGAAATTGAAAATATTAGATATAAAATATCTAATATTTGTACTCGTGTTGAATATTTAGAAATAAGAAATAAAAAAAATTTAAAACAAAATATAAATAAAAATAATTTTAAAATTTTTGTAGCTTATTATTTGGATAATGTAAGACTAATTGATAATTTTTAATTATAAAAGAAGAACGCGCCAACACCTAAAAAAGATAAAAATCCAATAACATCAGTTATCGTTGTTACAAATACACTAGATGCAATAGCCGGATCAATATTAAATTTTTTAAGAGTTATTGGTACTAAAATCCCAAATAGACCAGCAACAATCATATTTAAAACCATAGATATAGAAATAATAAGAGATAGAGTAAGATCATTAAACCATATATGAACAACAATTGCGCTTATTATTGCGAAAATAATTCCATTTAAAATTCCAATAGTAAACTCTTTTATTACATTCTGACTAAAATTATTTTTGGTTAATTCATTTGTTGCAATACTTCTAATTGTTACAGCTAAAGTTTGCATACCAGCATTTCCTCCCATAGATGCTACTATTGGCATCAAAACAGCTAGCGCCACTACTTTTTCAATATCTTCTTGAAAAAAACCTATTACTACTGAAGCAATTATTGCTGTAAATAAATTTAATAAAAGCCAGTTAAATCTTCTCTTCGTTTTTTTTATAATACCATCTGTTATTTCTTCATCACCAACACCGGCGAGTCTTAATGCATCTTCCTCGGCTTCTTCTTTAAGAACTGTTAAAACATCATCACTTGTTATCATTCCAACAAGTTTGTTACCTTTGTCAACTACACATGCTGAATTTAAATTATAGTTTTCAAATAAGTGACCAACCTCTTCCCTGTCCATATCTACAGGTATTAAAAGTTGTGACTCATTCATTATAGAAATCATTTTTGTATCTCTAGCTGTTCTAAGTACTTTAGAGGATGGGACAGTGCCAATTGGTTTAAATTCATTATCAACAATAAATATCTCTAAAAATTCTTCAGGTAAGTCCTTATTTTCTCTTAGATAGTCTATGGTTTGACCCACCGACCAATTACTAGGTATAGCGGTAAATTCCCTTTGCATTATTCTAGCAGCTGAGTCCTCTGGATAACTTAAGCTTTCTAATAGTACAAATCTGTCCTTTGGTGGTAAAGATCCTAGAATATCATTTTTATTTTTTTCTTCTAAATTTTCTAAAATTTTAATTGCATCATCCGATTCTAAATTTTTAAGAATATCTACTATTGTGTCTTTGGAAAGATATTTGATTATTTCTGTTTGAATAGATTCGTTCAATTCAACAAATACTTGTGGATCAAGTTGAAAATTATTTAACTTTATTAAGCTCTCTCTATCGGTATCACTTAAATGTTCAATAATATCAGCAGCATCAGATGGGTGCATTTCTTTAAATGAGTTTGATATAAAAATAGCGTCATTATTTGAGATTTTTTCAGTCACTACTTTGATATATTCTTTGTTGAATTCAAAGTTAACTTTTTTGTCTTTAATTTTTTTTTCTAAAGTCATAAAATTATTTAATTAAATTATATGCCTTAATAATGCATAATTTATATAATACAAATATTTAATGAGTATTAAGATCAAAATATCAAAAAAACCTATAGATTATGATAAAGCTATTCGTTATCTTGAAAAAAAGGTTAAATCTTTACATTCTCAAAAAACCGAAGAATTATTATGGATATTAAGCCATCCTAGTATTTATACGGCTGGAATATCAACCAAAAGTAATGAAATATTAGATGAAAAAATAAATGTTATAAAAACAAATCGTGGAGGAAGGATTACATGGCATGGACCAGGACAAACTATTTTTTATTTTGTAATAAATCTATCTAAACGAAAAAAAGATATAAGAAAGTTTGTTAATATTATTGAAAAAATAATTATAGATACCTTAAAAGAATATAACATCAAATCTTTTGCAGATAGAAAAAATGTAGGAATTTGGGTAAGAAAAAATAAAAAAATAGAGAAGGTTGCTGCAATTGGTATCAAAGTTAGAAGATGGATAGCCTATCATGGCTGTGCAATAAATATTAATAATGATTTAACCAAATATGAAAAAATTATTCCGTGTGGAATTAAAAATAAAGGTGTAACAAATCTTGTAAATATTAAAAAGCAAAATTATAAAAATTTCAAAAAAGTACTGATTAAAAATTTTTTAAAAAATCTAAAATCTTAATCTTTTAATTTTAATATATTTTTCAAAATATGTGGGTAGAGGAGCGTTAAAAGTATATTTTACATTATTGATCATAAATTTTATTTGATTTGAGTGAAGCATTAGGTGTTTATTTTTACCCAAACCACTTTGATTCTGCAGATTGTACTTACTATCTCCAATTATAGGATGTCCTAGTAATAACATTTGTTTTCTTAATTGATGTTTGCGTCCCGTAATAGGTTTCATTTCTACAAGAGAACAAAATGTATTTGTATCTATTACTTTAAATAATGTTTCCGCATTTTCGCTTATTTTTTTATTATTATCATAACGAACAAGAGTATTTTTTAATATTCCTTTTTTATAATTAATTGACCCATGACATATAGCTATATATGTTTTGTGAACTCTTCTTAATCTAAACAATGAAGTTAATAATTGTGCGGTTTTCCTGTTTTTTGCAATTAAAAATATTCCAGATGTATCTTTATCTATTCTATGAACTGAGTAAGGTTTTGTATTTTCAAAAATTATACTTCCTCTAAATATATCTATCAAATTCTTGTTAGATTTTGTTCCACCTTGTACTGAAATACCTGAATCTTTATTTATTACTACAAAATCGTCGTTGTTTTCGATAATCAATTTCTCGTTTGACTTAATTATTTTTTTGGATGGTTTATATAAAGATTTTCTATTTTCAATATTTGTATGAAAGTTAACATTAAAAATATTTAATATGTCATTTTTTTTAATTCTGTGAGAACTTTTTATTTTTTTCCCGTTTAATTTAATTTTTCCAGTTCTTAAATTTTTTTCTATTAATCCTTGTGGTATATTTCTAATAGCTTTTTTAATAAATCTATCAATTCTCATATCTGAGAATTGTTCATCTACTTTAAAGATTTTTATCATTAAAATGATAAGGCTATATTAGGCTGTGGCTACTTTCTTATCTTCTTTTTTTTGTTTTTCTGTATTTTTTAAACTATCAGCTTTCTTTTTATCAACTTTTTTTGCTTCTACATCTCTATCTACAAATTCTATTATTGCAATTGGTGCCTTGTCACCGTATCTAAATCCAGCTTTAATAATCCTTGTATAGCCACCATTTCTTTTCTCATACCTTTTTGATAAAGTTTTAACCACTTTAGATGCCGATTTTTTATCTTGAAGCTTTGAAATAAGAATTTTTTTGTTTTTTAGGTTTTCTTTCTTACCTAAAGTTATTATTTTATCCGCTTCTGGTTTTAAAACTTTTGCTTTAGGAAGTGTTGTTTTTATTTGTTCGTATTTAATTAATGAATTTAGCATATTTTTAATTAATGCTTTTCTATGTTCAGAAGTTCTATTAAGCTTTTTATAGCCGAATTTATGTCTCATTATATTGCTTCTTCAAGTTTCTTTGATAATTCAGCTATATTATCTGGGGGCCAGTTAGGAATTTCCATACCTAAATATAATGACATACCAGTCAAAACCTCCTTTATTTCATTTAATGATTTTCTACCAAAATTTGGAGTCCTCAGCATTTCACCCTCAGATTTTTGGACAAGATCACCAATATAAACAATGTTATCATTTTTTAAACAATTCATCGATCTTACTGATAATTCTAATTCGTCAACTTTCCTTAATAAATTTTTATTAAATTCAGGTTCGGTTGGTTTATCTCTGATAATTACTTCTTGTGGCTCGTCAAAATTAACGAACATTCCTAATTGATCCTGAAAAATTCTTGCTGCATAAGCAACTGCATCCTCTGCTGAAATTGAACCATTTGTCTCAACTTCCATAATCAATTTATCATAATCTAAGGCTTTTCCTTCCCTAGCTGTGCTTACTGAATATGAAACCCTTTTTACTGGACTATATAAAGAATCTATTGGAATTAGACCTAATGGAGGATCTTCCGGTTTATTTAAATCTGCTGAAACATATCCTTTACCAGTATTTACATTCATCTCCATATGAAAATTTGTATTTTCGTCTAAATTACAAATAACAAGGTCTGGGTTTAGTATTTCTATATCTGTTACAGATGCAATATTAGAAGCTTTAATTTCACCAGGTCCTTTAGCATCTAGTATTAGTTTTTTTGTTCCCTCTGAATGACTTTTTAATGCTAATGACTTAATATTTAACACAATATCAGTTACATCTTCTCTTACGCCTTTAATTGAGCTAAACTCATGTAATACACCGTCAATTTGTACTGAAGTTACAGCGGCTCCTCTTATTGAGGACAACAAAATTCTTCTTAATGAATTTCCTAAGGTTAGACCATACCCCTTTTCAAGTGGCTCAGCAGTGATCTTAGCATGAGATTTATCATCACTTAGTTTTATATCTAACTTAGGTGGTTTAATTAATGATTTCCAATTTTTAATATTTACGTCAGCAGTTTCCATTTATACTCTCCTTTTTTTTGGTGGTCTTGTTCCATTGTGCGGCATTGGCGTAGTATCTTTAATAGATAATATTTTAAAACCCCTAGCTTGTAATGCTCTTAATGCAGTTTCTCTTCCTGATCCAGGACCTTTAATTTCCACCGTCAAAGTTTTCATTCCATATTCTAAAGCTTTAGCAGCTGCAGTATCGGCAGCCACCTGCGCAGCATATGGAGTTGATTTTCTAGATCCCTTAAATCCTTTTTGTCCAGCAGATGACCATGAAACTATATTACCACTCGTATCAGCAATAGATATTATAGTATTATTAAAGGTAGATAGTACAAATGCTCTACCATTTGTAATATTTTTTTTTACCTTTTTTTTCTTTGAATATGAACTTTTTTTTACAGATTTTATTTCTGTTTCTTTTTTAGTTTCTTTTTTTTCTTGCTTTTCTTTGCTCATAAATATTATTTTTTAAGAGGAGTCAATTTTTTACCTGCGATTGCTATTGCCTTACCTTTTCTTGTTCTAGCGTTACATCTAGTTCTTTGACCTCGCACAGGGAGTTTTTTTCTATGTCTTGAGCCTCTGTAACAAGCAAGATCAATTAGTCTTTTTATACTTAAAGAATTTTCTCTTCGCAAATCACCTTCGACAGTATAATTTTTGTCTATGTATTCACGTATTTTTAAAATTTGATCGTCTGTAAGTTCGTTTACTCTTTTCGCCTTAGGTATCTCTAAATCTTTACAAATCTGATTTGAAAATTTATCACCAATACCATGAATGTAGGTCAGTCCAACCTGAACGATCTTATTCTGTGGTATGTTTACACCTGCTATACGAGCCATATACTGTGATTAAATTTTAGCCTTTTATATAAGAAGAAGTTTTAATGTCAATGTCTTAAACATTCAATATTTGCGCTATTTTTTGTGAAATATTGTCAATTTCAAGAGATCCATCGATTTCATGATAATTTTCCTTTTTTGAATAAAAGTCTAAAACTGGTTTAGTTACATCCATGTAGGTATCATATCTTTTTAATATAGTTTCCTCATCATCATCTGATCTTTTTTCTAAAATTTTTCTTTTTTGTATTCTTTTAATTATTGAGTCTTTTTTAACATTAAGAAAAAAAATAAAATCTATTTTTTGGTTAGATTTATTTAATAAATTATCTAAATTTTCTGCTTGATCGATTGTTCTTGGATAACCATCAAAAATCAACTTATTCATTTTATTAGGATCAAATATTACATTTTCAAGAAGTTTATTAACAATTTCATCATCTACAAATTTACCTTCATTCATATTATTAATTATATTTTTACCAATTGAAGTGTTTTTTTTAATTTCTTCTCGGAGCATATCTCCTGTTGATACTTGAAAGCTATTAAGTTTATTTACTAAATATTTTGCTTGAGTTCCTTTTCCAGCGCCTGGTGGACCAAAGATTATAATATTCACTAGCTATTTTCCAAATTTTGTTTTTTTTATTAGTTGCTCGTACTGCGAGCTCATTAGTCTAGTTTGAATCTGAGTTACTGTATCAATAGCTACAACCACAACTATTAAAATTGATGTTCCACCTAAATAAAAAGGAATTGGATAGTTTGCAATCAAAAATTCTGGCATTAAACAAACTAAAGTTAAGTACAATGCTCCTATGGTCGTCAGTTTAGTTAAAATATTATCTATATAAATTGCTGTGCTCTCGCCAGGTCTAATTCCAGGTATAAATCCACCATATTTTCTTAAATTCTCTGCAGTTTCGTTTGGATTGAAAACTATTGATGTATAAAAGAAAGTAAAAAAAATAATCCCACTAGCGTATAGGAGCATATACAAAGGTTGTCCTTGCGTAAAAAAAGATGAAATGTTTAAAAATGTTTCGTTACTTGAAAAATTAAAATTTGAAAATGTAACTGGTAAAAGTAGTAATGCAGATGCAAATATTGCAGGAATAACGCCAGCTGTATTAATTTTTAAAGGTAAATGAGAAGAGTCTCCACCATACATTTTATTTCCCATTTGTCTTTTAGGGTAATTTATAAGAATTTTTCTTAATGCTCTTTCCATAAAAACAATAAACATTATTGTTGCTATTAATAAAACCATAATAAAAAAAATCATTAATCCAGATATTGCACCTGTCTTTCCTAATTCAAAGGTTGTCACTAAAGCTCTAGGAATTTCTGCAACAATACCTGAGAATATTATCAATGAAATACCACTTCCAATTCCACGCTGTGTAATTTGTTCTCCCAACCACATTAAAAATATAGTTCCAGCAACTATTGTTGAAACTGTTGATATTTTAAAAAACATGCCAGGATTAATAACTAAATTAGCCGACGATTCTAAACCTACAGCTAGACCATACCCTTGGACGGTAGCTAATAAAACAGTACCGTATCTTGTTATTTGGGTAATTTTTTTTCTGCCAATTTCTCCTTGGTTTTTTAAATTTTTAAAATATTCGGAAACACCTGTAAGAAGTTGAACAATAATTGATGATGAAATATATGGCATTATGCCTAACGCAAAGATAGCCATTCTGCTGACTGCTCCGCCAGCAAAAACATTAAACATACCTAAAAGTCCTTGCTGATTACCTTCCATCATGATCTTTAATTGTTCAGGATCTATCCCAGGCAAGGGCACAAAAGTTCCTAATCTGTAAATTGCTAGAATAAATATAGTAAATAAAATTCTATTTTTAAGATCGTTGGAATGTGATGTTGAGCTCATTTACTATTTATTAATTTAATAGTACTTCCATTTTTAGACAATTTTTCTTTTACTGAATTTGAAATATAGTCAACCTCCATTGTGACTTTATTTTTTAATTCTCCATTACCTAAAATTTTTATTTTATTTGTTTTTTTGTTTAAAATTTTAAGTTTTTTAAGTAAATCTATATTTATTTTATCTGTTTCTTTAATTTTTTTTTTGTCAATCATAGATTGAATTTTGCTCAAATTTAATTTTACAATCTTAGTATCCTTTATAGGATTAAAGCCTCTTTTAGGAAGTCTTCTATACAAGGGCATTTGTCCACCTTCAAAACTTTTTATTGAGACACCTCTTCTTGATTTTTGACCCTTATGACCCCTTCCTGAAGTTTTACCTTTGCCAGATCCGATTCCTCTTCCTGGTCTAATTTTCTTTTCTTTTATTATGCTTGTAGAATTTAAATTCATTTTAACCTCTTTTTTCTATTATCTCTGAAATTTTTTTATTTCTAATGTTGGATATTTGTTTTGGTGACGTTTGTTTTAAAAGTGCTTTCATGCATGCTCTTATCACATTGTGAGGATTTGCAGTGCCAAGAGATTTTGCAACTATATCTTTTATTCCTAAAACTTCGCATACAGCTCTGACAGGTCCTCCTGCGATAATTCCTGTTCCTTTTGGTGCCGCTCTTAATTTTATTTTTCCTGCACCATCTTTACCAAAAATATCATGGTGGATCGTTCTTCCCTCTCTTAGAGGTATTTGTATCAATTTTCTTTTAGCTAAATCATTTGCTTTTTTAATAGC
>CACHYG010000020.1 GCA_902584015.1 uncultured Pelagibacteraceae bacterium | reverse complement strand
GATTGGTTATTCAGACTCTAGCAAAGATGCAGGAAAACTCTCAGCAAGTTGGCATCAATATAAATTACAAGAAGAAATTGTTCAATTAAGTAAAAAATATAAAATTAATCTTACATTTTTTCATGGACGTGGAGGATCAGCAGGAAGAGGTGGAGGACCAATACAATCAACATTAAGATCACAACCTCCAGGATCCGTAAATGGAAAAATAAGAATAACCGATCAAGGCGAGATGATACAACAAAAATATGGTTATGAACCCTTAGCAAAATATAATTTATGTAGTTACATTGGAGCTGTAATGCAAGCAACTCTAAAACCACCACCCAAACCAAAGGACAGTTGGAGGAGTCTAATTGAAGATATGACTAGAATATCAACGGTATCCTATAGAAAAAATATCAGAGAAAATTCTGATTTCATCAGATATTTTAAAACTGTAACACCACATGTTGCTCTTGGAAAATTATCAATTGGTTCAAGACCCTCGAAAAGAAAAAATATAGATAATATTAAAAGTCTTAGAGCGATACCCTGGGTATTTGCCTGGACACAAATTAGATTAATGTTACCAGCTTGGCTTGGCACGGGTGATGCATTAAAATATTCATCTGTTAAAAAATTTAAATCTACATTAGTAGATATGGAAAAAAATTGGCCATTTTTTAATTCTACAATGGATATCTTGGATATGGTAATTTCAAAAGTTGATCCTGAGATTTCTGAGGTTTATGAGGATGGATTAGCCGATAAAAAATTGAAAAATGTAGGACAGAAATTAAGAACTGAATTTGATAATATAAAAAGATTAAATAATTATATTACACCAACAGATATTATCAATCAGAGGAAAAAATTTAGATCTTCTGTAATAGTAAGAAATATTTATACTGAAGTACTTAATGTTTTACAGGCTGTAGTTATGAAAAAATTATCTAAAAAAGGTGTATCAGAAAAAAATAAGAAATATTTAGATGATGCAATGATGACATCCATTGCAGGTATAGCTGCAGCAATGAAAAATTCAGGATAAAATGACAGAAATTTTTATTGCATTAGGGGCAGGTTTAATAAGTTTTTTATCACCCTGTGTTTTGCCACTTATTCCAGGCTATATATCATATATATCAGGTTCAACTTTAGATGAATTAGTTAAGAATAAAAATGTAAATCTAACACCAATAATTTTGTTTACTCTCGGATTTTCATTTGTTTTTATTATCTTTGGAGCATCTGCTACATTTTTAGGAAAGGTTTTATTAAGTAATTCATTTCCACTTAGAATAATTGCTGGGATCGTAATTATTATATTTTCATTACATATTTTAGATTTAATAAATCTCTCCTTTTTAAATTATGAAAAAAGAATAGATGCAAATAAAAGCACTAATTTATTTAGCTCATTTTTAGTTGGAATGGCCTTTGCGTTTGGCTGGACCCCATGTATTGGTCCCATCCTTGGATCAATATTAATTTTAGCATCAACAACCGAAAGTGTTTATAAAGGAATACTACTTCTTTCTTTTTATTCTTTAGGGTTGGCAGTGCCCTTTATTTTTGCAGGTTATGCAACACAAAAATTTTTACTTATATCTAAAAATATCAAACAAAAAATGAATATCATTACTAAAACTGGAGGGGTACTTTTACTGGCTACAGGTGTTTTAATTCTTACAAATAAACTTCAAGCACTTGGGTTTTATATTTTAGAATATATTCCGATATTGAGTAAAATTGGATAATTAAATATTAAATTTTCTTTTTAAGTGTCTTAATTTTCCTTCAGTACTATCAAAATCTAAATAACATCCTTGAAGAAACCTATTTCCCTCATTAGCATTATATTCTGTTCTACCGTGTAACAATCTATAATTATCCATCATTAAAAGATCTTTTGGTTGCAGTTTAAATTCAATTCTATATTTATCAGAATTGTACATAGCGGATAATTTTTTTCTTGCTCTATAATATAAATCTAATTCTTTTTTTTTTAAAATCGGAACAAAATCTAATCTTGGACTAAATCTTACCTGTTTGAATTTTTTATTCTCATCTATTTGTATTAATTCAGCCCAGTGCTCTAAAACAACATCTTTATCTATGAATTTAAATTTAACTTTAATTTTAGTTAGAATATCAAAGAATTCTGGATTTTCTTTTTTTAAATCTTCGGTAACAGTATATCCATCTACTAACGTTGAAAGACCACCAGAAACTTCATTTATAATACAATGTAATAATTGAATACATGGCACAGGATTTCTGTAAGGATTATCTGTATGTGGTGCTAAGGCAAGAGATGTATAAGCTAAATCGTTAGGACTTGGAATTGACTTAACATTAAAATGTTCGCCGAAATTTGTTCGTCTTACACTTCCAACTTTATTTGCAAATTTTACTAAGAAATTATCTTTAGTTGGTACATCTTCAATAATTACAAATCCATATTTATAAAATGATAATAATAAATCATACATTTCCTGAGTTTCGAAAAGCTCATCAGAATATTTATATTTTTTAAAATCTTTAAAAGATGAATTCCATTTAATTTTTTCTATTCCATGAATGACTTGGTCTTCTTTTGAAAATTCTTCCGCAATCTTTTCAATATTCAGTTTTGAATTAACACCGTCATTAAAATCAATCTCTAATAAGTCATTATTAATTCGAGCACTTTTGATTGCTATTTCAACATTTAATGAAGTTGGATCAAAAAGTCTTTGTTGTGTTTTTTTATCTAAGTATTTTTCACCATTGGCCCTTTCACGTAACCAAAATGGATGTATCTCCTGTACAGATGAGCCATTTTTATAGAAAATCTTGTTATCATTCAGTTCTATTTTCATAGTATATTCTAGGATTATTTAAAATTTGTCTTTAATCAAGATAAATAAAATAGTAAGTGACTATTTATGCCAGAGATAAATTCAAAGAAAATTAAAGTATTTTCAAGCTTTTTAAACAGCTTAGCTAAGGACTTAACACGACTTTATTATAAGAAGCTTAACAAGCCTTTTAAGGTAAATAATAAACTTAAGGGTAAAGGTTATGACCCGGTAACATCTGCAGATAAGGCATTTGAAAAATTTATAAGAGCTAAAATACAAAAGAAATTTCCAAATCATCAAATAATTGGAGAAGAATTTGGACACAAAAAGGTTAAAAGTGATTTCGCATGGATTATAGATCCAATAGATGGAACAAGATCTTTTGTAATAGGAAATCCTACTTGGAGTAACTTAATCTCATTAAACTATAAAGGAGATCCAATTGTAGGTTTGGCAAATTTTCCTAAATTAAAAAAATACTACTACAATGTTTCTAACAAAGTTGCCTATGTAGTTGATAATGGAAAAAAATCAAAATTAAGTATCAATAAAAAAGCAACATTTAAAAATATGAAAGTGTCTGCAGCTTTTCATGGATATTTATCATTAAACAAACAAAAGAAAATTCCAAAGATTTTAAAGATGATGCAGTTTCCTTGTTCTGATGCATTAAGCTATGCTCATTTTTGTGAAGGAAGATTAGATGTTGTTATTCAATGTATGAATAAAATCTGGGATATTCATCCATTAATTCCAATAATTAAAGCCTCAGGTGGAATTGCCTCTACTTGGCGTAATAAAAGCGCAAATAAAGCTGGCAATGTTTTGATATCTGCTAATAAATCTATACATAAAAAAATGTTGAGGCTTTTAAAACCTGCACTAAAATAGTTAATCATGAAAAAAGCTGCCCTGATAATAATTTGCTATTTTATCTCGATTTTTATTTCAAATTTCGTAGTAGCTCGTGAACTAAATGTAAGATGGGTAGATGGAGTAATTCCTGGTGGTAACAAAGCACATGATACTTTAACTTGCACATCAAGTAGAGCTGGGACAGCCCTTGAGAATGATAGAACTGAAGATCCTCATGATGTTGTATGGAGTGATGATGGTTTAACAGTTTTTACTGCTAATTTTAATAGACTTAGTAAAATGAATACTGGTCATACGTTAGCTATGAATAAAGTAGCTGAACCTTTTAAAGTAACAACAGATCTAATGAATAGTCAGGGTGAAGATGTAACGTGTGATGCTATTGATGGAGAAAATGTTACCGGATTATCTTCCGGACTTAGTACTCAATTAGAAAACATGGTAATAAAAGATGATGGAAAAATATTTTATATTTTAGACAAAGATGGCAAATTAGGAAAATTTAATGCTGCTACAGCTTTCGATCTTGATGGAATGACATTCGAAGACAAACTTTCATTTGACGTTGATATAGATAGTGTTGCATTTAATAAAGAAGGAACAAAACTTTTTACACTTCTTGGCACTGAAAACTCTCCTACATTAACTACTTTTGAATTACCCGCAGCCCATGATTTTAGTTCAACAACTCAAATTCACCAAGTGGATTTAAGCACTTTAGGTATTGAAGTGGGAACAACTGATGCATTTGGTGAATTTGCAAGAGATATAGAATTTAGTGATGATGGTTTTGCAATGTTTGTATTGATTGAAAATGTAACACAAGTTCCTTCTGGTTCTAATAATTTCCCTTTTTCTTTTATTTATCAATTTAGATTAGATAAAAGTTTTGATGTTTCAACCGCAACAAAAGTTGGAAGATGGAACGTAAAAGGTTTTGGTAATATAACTTCTAATGCTGAAAAGACAGGTCTTCCTAAGGGTTTTAGTTTTTCTCCTGATGGCATGATGTTATTTATGGTGCAAAGAAAGGATGGTGATGGAGTAGATCAAGTAAATCGTTTTGATTTAGAATGTCCTTATGGAGTAGTAGAGTGTGCATCTGCTACAATTTCTACTTTTGGAACGACAGTGGAGCTTACAAAACAAAATATAAGTTTAAATACGACTACTATCTTTAAAAGATTTGAGTGGATCAAGAGAAATAGAGATGAAGAGAACTTAACTGCTCATAATTTAAATTTTAATTATAAAAATACTTTAATAGATACTTTAGCAAATAAATTTGAACCGGTTGCAAGGAAAAATATTGCCTCATTAATTAGCAAAACTAGAAATGAAGATAAAAAATCCAAATGGTCTACTTGGAGTCTTGTAGATGTATATGTAGGTTTGTACGGCCAGCATGGAAGTGAAAAACCAAAAGATGTTCTGGTAAAAGGAATAACATTGGGGGCAGATAGAAAATATGGTGACGATAAGTTTTTTGGTTTAGCTCTTAGATATGGAGATAGCAGTAGTGAAATTAAAAATTCTAAACAAGATGTGACGATGGAATCGCTTACTTTAAATTTATATGGAATTGCTCCAACCCAACATAATCAATATGTCAACGCAGTTTTAGGTGTAAGTTTTTTAAGTATTGATCATGTTTATCAATCAAAGTTATCAGGTGAAAGAAATGGGGGACAAATTTTTGGAACTTTAAATTATCGAACTAGAAGTAAAGCAGGTAGACTTAATATGACTCCAACTGCAAAACTGACATATGGCATTACTCATTTATCAGAATTTACAGATTATATAAATAATCCAAGTGATCCTTTGATAAGAAATTTAACTTACAAGGATACTGATTTTGCAACTGGTGAACTGGCTGCAGGATTTTTATTTGAAATGGATGAATATCTTACCGACATGGGAACAATTCAACCAATGGGTGGATTAGAACTTCTCTATGATTTAAGTGAAGATATTGACTATAAGTATATTTATCATGGTGAAACTAATGTTGTGACAGATACAATTAGAAAATATTCAAACCAGGATCTAAAATATAATATTGGTTTCGAAGCTATTTATTTAAATGGTTTTACCATTTCATCAAGTTTTGAAAAAATCATTAGTTTGAATGACAGAAAAGATCCTAATAGATCAAGAGAAATATTTATATTGAAATTTAGTAGATCAAAAGAAGAGGATGGTGAATTTGCATTTAATTACAATCCTGTTAATGCACATGAGTCTAGCTTAAGTTATAGTAAAAATATTAATGGTTTTGACCTTTCAATAAATCATAATCAAATTTTTGAGAACTCGCTTAAGTATGACACGAGTGTAGAAGTTTCAAGCACATTTTAGTATATTCCAAAATAATTAAATATGAAAAACATTAAGTTTATTTTTACAGTTTTTATTGGTCTGCTCATTCATTTTAAAGTTTATGCAGAGCCAGTCTTTGTGAGCGACAAGGTTGTAACTACTGAAATGGATACTCCAACAGGAATACTTTTTAATCCATCTGGCTCTAAAATGTATGTAACTGGTTTTAGTGCAAATACTGGTCGTATAGCTCAGTATTCTTTAAGTACTCCTTTTAGTATAAGTTCAGCTTCACTTGATGAAAATAAAAACATTGAATCAGTATTAAAAAGACCACAAGATATAAAATTTAATTCAGATGGGACTAAAGTTTTTGTAATTTCAACCAAATCTCAAGATGGTGATGGAGATTCAATAGCTGCTTGGTCATTGGCCACACCTTATGACATAACTTCATTAAATGTAAGTGATGATACGGAAACCCCCTTTCTTAACACTGATCCCAGAGCAGTTGATTTTAATACTGATGGAACAAAGATGTTTATAGTAGAGACGAACTTAAATAGAATAGCAGAATATAAACTTTCAACTCCTTATGATCCTGATAGCAAAGATAGTGGAGTAGGTATAAGTATTACGAAAGTTACTAATCAAAGATACCAAGGTTTTGGATTAAGTTCTGATGGATATAAAATGTTTTTAGTAAAGGCTGACCATACTGCAAACAATGCTAACAACGTAATTGAAGAATATGACTTATCAGTACCTTTTAATATTAAAACAGCAGTTATTAATAGTAAAGTCTATAACTCTATACCAGACCAGGAAATTGAAGAGTCTATTGGCGGAATAACTTTTAATTTTAGCAAAGGAGCAAATAAACTCTATTATGTAGATTTTAGAGACGGTGACTTAGCTCGAGAGTTTGATTTACCTTGCGCTTACGGAATTATTTCTTGCATGAATCCAACATCTAATAGCGACGATGTTGGTTCAGTAGAAGCACAATCGAGCGCAACCAAAAAACTTATTCAGCATACATCCTATCCAGTTCTTAATCGTATGGAATGGCTTAGAAGAAATAAAGATAGTATGAATTTAGCTAAACAAAATTTAAAATTACAATTTTCAAATGAAATTTTGGCTTCCTTATCAAACTTATTAATGCCATCTGGTTTAACTAATGACAATTCATCCCTAAATCAAACTGTATCAACAAATTGGTCATATTGGAGTGAAGGAACGATTAGCATTGGTAAAGTCGGAGACTCATTTTCTTCCTCAGCGAAAAGTATAAATACTACCGCTATAACAATTGGTGCAGATAAAAAAATCGATAAAGATAGAATTCATGGTTTTGCTTTTAGATTTGGTACTGATGATATAAAGGTAGGTAATATTGGTAGTGCTTTAGATATGGGTGCATTGAGTTTAACATTTTATGAAACAAGACCAGCGGGCGATGATAAGTTTATGGATATTTTAATTGGTGCAAGCGCAATCAAAACAAATCTAATAAATAATAGTGGTTCTGTATCAACGGATGGAAAAAGGAATGGTCAGCAAGTATTCTCTTCTATTAAATTTAGAGAAACTTTTACAAAAGAAAAACTTAATTTTACTCCCAATATAAAATTAGATTTAGGTTTAACAACCCTTTCTGATTATATTGAAAAGGGAGCAGATGGTTTAAATTTAAGATTTGGCAGACAGAATATAGGAACAATTGTAACTTCTTTAGGTTCAACAATAGACAATACAATCAATATTAATAATGGGGTTTTAAAGCCAAACATTCAATTAGAATATAACGCAGATATTAGCCCATCATCTAGACAAGTATTTGAGTACGCTTCAAATCGAGAAAACTATGTAATTGAAAATATTAATAATTCGACACATAATTTTAAGGGTAGCCTTGGTTTTGATTTAATTACTGATAATGGTCTTTTAATTACATCAAATTATGAGAGAAGCCAAAATAAAGGTGTTGGTCACACAGACGCATTTTATTTTGCTGGAAGTTTATCTTCGAGAAAAGATGAAAAATATACCTTTGGCATAGACGGAATGGATACTATCAATACAAAACTTGATTATAAAAGAAGTTTAAATGGTTTTGATATTACATTTTCCTCAAATTATAAGTTAATGAGCCATATACCTGAGTACGGAGCAAACATAGAACTTTCAAGTGCGTTTTAGTATACTCTTAAAATAAATGAGAGTATTAATTCTTCAACATATCAAAATAGAAGATCCTGGCTTCATAAAAGATTTAATGATTAAAGACAGGGCTAATTTAACAACAATAGAATTAGATGAAGGTGAAAAAATTCCAAAAGATCTTACAAAATTTGATGCTATGTTTTGTATGGGAGGACCAATGGATACCTGGATGGAAAAAGATTATCCTTGGTTAGTTGAGGAAAAAAAAAGAATAAAAGAATACGTTGTTGATTTAAAGAAACCTTATTTAGGTTTTTGTCTTGGGTGCCAGCTATTAGGCGAGGTAGTTGGAGGAAAAGTAGTAAAATCTAATAATCCTGAAATAGGAATGTTGAATATCGATTTTTCTAAAAATAAGGATACAGATCCTTTATTTTCTAAATTTCCAAATCAAATTACATCATTGCAATGGCATTCATATGAAGTTCAAGGCTTAGAAGATAATAAAAACGTGACTTTATTGGCATCCTCTCCCGAAACCAAATATCAGATTTTCAAATTTCAAAATCATGCATATGGAATTCAATTTCATATAGAAGTTAAAGATACAACAGTTAATGAATGGGGTTGCGTTCCAGAATATAAGTCTGCTTTAGAAAAACAATTAGGAGGAAATGCTTTAGAAAAATTTGATAATGAAGCAAAAGCAAATATGAAAGATATGAATAATTACTCTAATATTTTGTATTCAAAATTTAAGAGTGATATTCTTAAATTATAAAAGGAGGATATATGTCAGTATTTAAACTTGTTAATGAAGCAAAAGCTAAGGGAAAAGTAAAAAAGATATTTAATGATATTAAAAAAACAAGAAATATAAAAAAAATTCCAAATTTTTGGCGAGCAATAGCTAACAATCCTGAAACATTGGAAAGGACCTGGAATAATTTAAAACAAATTATGAAGAAGGGTACACTCGATCCAGTTACTAAAGAATTAATTTATGTTGCAGTTTCAATTACAAACAGTTGCGAATATTGTATTCGTTCTCATACTGCAGCAGCCAAAAAAAAAGGAGCATCAGATCAAATGATTAAGGAGATGATTGATGTTGTTGGAATAGCAAATCAAAATAATAAATTAGTAGAATCTTACCAAGTAGAAGTAGATAAGATTTATACGTAGATTTAAATTACCACTTCAAAACCTTCAAAGTTTGGTGCGCCTATGTAAAGTTCCTTATGTTGCCCAGCATTTTTATGGGCAAGTCTAAAAGCTTCTGACTTTGTCCAATCAATAAATGCATCTTTAGAAGCCCAAATACTATGAGAAGCATACAAGGTATGATCTTCACTTTCATTCCCTTTAACCAAATGAAACTCTTTAAAACCATTTACTCCTTGTAAATGTGTATCTCTATTTTTCCAAACATCTTCAAATTCTTTTTCTTTTCCCCTAACAATTTTGAATCTGTTCATTGCTATAAACATAAAAAATTAAGATAAAGTTGATCTCCCACCATCTACACCAATAACTTGTCCTGTGACCCAAGAACTTTCATCAGTTATTAAAAATTTTGCAAGTGATGCACTATCTGTACCTTCACCAACTCTTTTTAGTGGGTGAGCTTTTGCGATACCTTCTGCAAGCGCAGCATTTTTTAACATTGGTTCAGCAATTTTTGATTTAGACAAACTTGGTGCAATACAGTTAACTCTTACATTCGGTGCAAGTTCAGAAGCTAAACTAACGGTTAATCCTTCAACAGCTGCTTTGGCAGATGCTATTATTCCATGATTACTAAAACCTCTTCTAACTGCAACAGTTGAAAATAAAACTACTGATCCTTTACTTTTTTTTAAAGTATCCTGGTATCCTCTAATTACTTCTAATGCAGAATAACAATTTAATTTCATACATTGGTTAAATTCGTCCTCTTTAATCATTCTTAGTGGTTTTAAAACTATTGAACCAACACAATAAGCAATACCTTTCACATCCGGAACTTCTGCTTTAACTTTATCAACAAATCCATTTTCAAGAACATCTGCAACTGTAAAAGAACAACTCAATTCCTCTGAAAGTTTTTTAACTTCACTTTCATTTCTTGCAACTAAATGAACTTCTTTTCCAGACTCTTTAAGTTGCCTTGATAAACTTGTACCGATCGAACCTGTCGCACCAAAAATTAAATATTTTTCTGACATATATTTTTTTTAAAGCTATATTAGCTCTATGAAGTTATTTTTTATACTTGGAAATCAGCTATTTCCACCAAAATATCTAGACCGCTTCAAAAATGATCACCTGTTTTTTATGTCAGAAGACTATGAATTATGCACATATGAAAAGCATCATAAGTTAAAGATTCTACTATTTTTGTCAGCCATGAGATCTCATGCAGATCATTTAAAAAAAAATAAATTTAAAGTTGAATATACAAAGATCGATTCAGCAGATTTTAAAAAAGATTATTTAGAAAAAGTTAAAAGAATTATTAAATCAAAAAAAATTAAGGAGATCACAACATTTGAAATTGAAGACAAATTCTTTGAAAAAAAAGTACAAAATTTCGTTAAAAAAAATGATTTGGTTTGGCATCAAATAAAATCCCCAATGTTTTTAAACACTAGAGAAGAATTTAACAACTATCTTTCAAAAAATAAAAGACCATTCATGGCAACTTTTTATAAAGGTACAAGACAAAAACTAAATATTCTTATGAAGAAAGATGGAACACCAGAGGGTGGTAAATGGAGTTTTGATGAAGATAATAGAAAAAAACTTCCAAAAAATACAAAAATACCAAAATTTCCAAATATAAATGAAACAAAACACACAAAAAATTTAAAACCAATAATTGATAAATTATTCAAAGATCACCCAGGCAGTACAAAAAATTTTTGGTTTGCAACTGAATACAACGATGTTGTGAAACTTTTAAATTTCTTCCTTAAAGAAAAATCAAATTTATTTGGTGATTATGAGGACGCAGTTGATCAAAGCAATAATATTTTATTTCATAGTGCTTTAAGCCCTTATATTAATTTAGGGCTTATAACACCTGAGTTTATTATTTCTAAAACTTTAGAGTTCCATAAAAAAAATAAAATTAGATTAAATTCTTTAGAGGGTTACGTAAGACAAGTTATTGGCTGGCGGGAATTTATGCGAGGAGTTTATCAAAAGTATAGTGAGGATATGGAGACAAAAAATTTCTTTAAACAAAATAGAAAAATGAAAGAATCGTGGTACGAAGGATCAACTGGTCTACCGCCTTTAGACCACGCAATTAAAAACGCATTAGATCATGGATGGTCTCATCATATTGAAAGACTAATGATACTCTCAAATATTATGAACTTGTGTGAACTTAAGCCTAAAATTGTTTATAAATGGTTTATGGAAATGTTTGTAGATTCATCCGATTGGGTAATGGTACCTAATGTTTATGGTATGGGCTTATTCAGCGATGGAGGAATTTTTGCAACTAAACCTTATATTTGTGGATCAAGTTATTTTATGAAAATGATGGATTTTAAAAAAGGTGAATGGTGTAATACCATGGATGGTTTGTACTGGAGATTTATTAATAGAAATAGATCTTTCTTTTTAAAAAACCCAAGACTTTCGATGATGGTAAGAATTTTTGACAAGATGAAACCAGAAAGAAAAAAATTAATATTGTCAGAAGCTGAAAAATTTATAAATAAGAATACATATGGCAATTAAAGTATTTTTTAACGATTCATGTAATGTTTGTAGATTGGAAATAAATCACTACAAAAAAATTGCAGATAGCAACCTTGAGTGGATTGATATAACAAATAATGATGAAGCTTTAAAATTAACATCTAAATCTCAAGCAGAATTATTAAGAAGACTTCATGTAATTGAGGATGGCAAGGTGATAGGGGGTGCAAAAGCATTTATTATAATTTGGTCAAAAATCCCAAAATATAATTTTCTTGCGAAAATATTTTCAATTAAGCCATTGTATATTTTATTTCATTACGGTTATGAAATAGTTGCCTATTTTTTATTTTTGAAAAATAAAAATCAACTTAAATGAAAAAACAAAATTTGCCCTCTAAAATTTGTCCAGTTTGCAAAAGACTTTTTGTTTGGAGAAAAAAATGGAGGCTGAACTGGGACCGGGTAAAGTATTGTTCCAAAAGATGTTCATCTAAATAAATTCTTGTACTATTTTTGGTATATAACTCTTAAAATTAAAAAAACCTTTGTTACAATATTTCCATGAATACTGGTCTATTTTTCTATATAAAAAATTAATATTTTCTAAATTATTTTTGTTTACGTAATCTAGATTTTCACCTATCGAGGGGTATAAGGCCAATAAATTTTTCTTCAAACTTTTTAAATCTTGAATATTGATAATTTCACAATTTATGGATTTATTCTTTAAATTTTTAATTTGATCTTCTATTAGAGACTTCTTGAAAGTTAAAACCTTTTCATCAAGCTTTATTTGTCTTGTTTGGTTTTCATTATATATAAAATAAATATTCTTAAAAGATTGATCTTTGAAATCTGTTTGATCAAACGAAATATTGTTTTCAAATATTAATAAACTTTGATCGGTTGATAAATTTGCGTTTAAAAAGCTATTATTTACAATCGAATAATTCCTATCATCTTTTATTGGAACAGGATTTTCATTTAACTTTATGTTGTTAAATCTATTATTAGTAAATTTTTTGATATTCCACTCAGATGCAACATAATTTTTACCTTTAGTTTGAATACCAGCTACCCATCTCCATCCTAGAGTATTTGAAGCACTATCGCCATCAAAAAGATATTTCATGAAAAACTCAGCACCTAATTGCCAAGGTAAACCGAGCGTAAAAATCCAAATACTTGCGAACCACATTCTTGTGTGATTATGAAGATAATTATGATTTTTTAATTCAATCACCCAAGTGTTAAAACATTCAATACTTGTTTTACCCTCGATTGCATCCAAGTAATCTTTGTTATCTTTATATTCTAGCTTAAGATTATTTAAATCTATTATGTAATCCATCCAGACATTTGGTCTAAGCTCAAGCCATCCTTTCCAGTAAACACGCCACAAAACTTCTTGAATAAATTTTTCAATTTTTGGTAATGAATATTTTTTTAAAGATAATTTCATCACTTCTTTTTCTGTTAAAATACCGTGAGTTATGTATGGTGAAAGGCAAGAAACATTTGTTCTTTTATCTGGACCAAAATCAAAATTTCTTAGTTTAGAATATTCAACTAGGTTATTATCAATAAAGTTTATTAATTTTTTATGGGCAAAATCTCTTCTCGTTTCAAACATTTAAAATTGTGTTTTTAGAAATTATTAATTTCCCTTTTTTCTAGGATCTTTAAGATTTTGAAGTACCCTAGCTAACCCAGATAACTTTATACTAATATAAATTATATAGACTAATGTTAAACCAAGAGCCATTGTAGAGAAAAATACAAATATTGCAGTTAAGAATTTTTCAGTGAACCAATTTTCAACATCAGAGTTAGATAAATATAATATATTCCAGAATGTTAAAAATATTAGTTCATAGGTAATTATAACTTTGTACATTTCAATTGCTTATATTATCTACAAATTTTTTTGCAATAGGTCCTACAACTAATGAGACAATAATTGCTATAGGTAATCCCACAGACCATGCTTTTAAAAACCTTTTAAAATAGTCATTATCATAACCAGTATTAATAAAAGTTATAATTAGTGTCATTAACAGACTCATTCCAAATCCCATTATTAAAATATAAACAAAATTTGAATACTTTTTAGGAATCACGATGAAGTTTTACCAAGTAAATTTACAATTAAAACACCTGATATAATTAATACCATTCCCAAAATTGTATATAGATCTGGCATTTGATTGAATTTAATAATTCCAATAATAATTGTAGCTATAATACACAATCCTGCAAAAGAAGCATATGTAACACCAACTGGAATTGTTTTCATAACTAAAGACAAAGTATACATACAGCCAACAATTGTTACTGCAGTCATTATACTTGGCACAAATAGCGTGAAGCCTTGAGCGCTTTTTGCAAAACCATTTGCTGCTGTTCCTAATGCTACAGCAAAAATCAGAATTATATAAGATAAAATATTACTCATCTAAGAACTATAAATGAAATATCAAAAAATAAAAATAAATTATCCATAAGAAACAAGCTGCCATGGTAACAAAAATAATAGTTACACCCGTCGCTGTTTCATTTTTATATTTTTTATTTACCTTATTTCTCCATTTTTCTGGATACAGAGGAATTGTTATTGCATAAATGATAAGAAAAATATCAAGTGCTGTTATTATTATTGAAAGAAAAAGTAATTGGTCCATTTATTCTCATATGCTTTCTTTTTTAATAATCTCTTTCAATCTTTCAATCATCATTAAAGGTGTTTCCATTGCAGGATATACCTTATGAGCTTCTATATAACTATCAATAGCTTTTTGATAATTTTTCATCGCAGTTTGAACAAGTCCTTGTCCAGATAAAGCACCAAAATGCCTTTTCTCTAATTTCAAAACCATATCTATGTCACTTTGTGATAATTCAAGATTTCCCATTAAATAAAGTACTGTAGCTCTTTTATTCCAAGCTTCAGCCCAATCAGGATCAAGTTCGATTGCTTTTGAAAAAACATTATGTGCGCTAGTTAATTCGTTTTGCGCCATATACTCAGAACCTTTTGCTAATAGACTCGTCAAGCTATCCTGAGTTGGATGAGTAGTCCAAAGTTTCCAAATTTTTCCCTCAATTTTTCTTGCTGACATTGGATTATTTGTTTTTTTTAACTGATTAAATAACTCATCCAATTCCGCAGCAGTTTCATCTTGGGCAAATGTGCCAAAGGAAAATAAAAATATAATAAATATTAAAAATATTTTTTTCACTTATTTCGACATAGGGGTAGCGCCAGTCTCTAAGCTTATAATTTTTCCATCTTTATATTTGTAAACTGCCATTACTGCTTCAACATTTCCATCATCAAAAGTCACAATTGCGTGGTGTACACCAACTTCATTATTTTCATAAACTATTCTTGACTTATCTTGCTTGATATCACCACTCATAGCCCATTTTATTACATCTGCTTTTCCTAGTGTATTTCCAGATTTATGCATAGTAAATTTAAATTCATCATGCAGAAGTTGATTCATTAATGCTTCATCTTTATTTTTAATAGCATTGCTGTAGCTTTCTAATATAGACATTTTATCTCCTTTATTAATTGTTAAACGTAAATTTTATCGGCTAAACCATAGCATAAAATTGCACTCAGAATTGTTAAAACTAATGGCGCATATATTCCATCATCACGTGTTTTTTTGTTTATGCCTGTCTTATCAATTTTAAGCGAGTAGAAATTTATAACTAAGATTGAAGCGTTGATAATAAAAATTAAATTGAAGAAAGCCCAAGTCGCTTCCAAACCACCCGATCTGACAAAAGCCACGTAGATAGCCATAATCACTGTTGCAACCATAAATGAACCACCAAATCGAGTTAACAAAGTTGCAGATTTATCTACTCCTCTACCTTTAAGAAAGTTCTTAGTATCAAATACTAATTGGTAAGCATAAGCTCCCACTATTCCAAAATGAACCAAGTAAATAATTAAATAAAAAATATTATTGAATTTTTCAATCATGAGAATCTCCCTTTATTATAATTAGGTTACCTTCAGAATTATTTAAGCGCAAATGCTTTATTAACTCATACTCTTCTGAATTGTACCACTCCAAAGCTTTTTCATAAGTTGGAAACTTAATTACCACATTTCTTGAGTAATCCCATTTTCCCTCTAAATGCTTAAATTCTCCAGCTCTGACAAGATACCTTCCTCCAAATGAAGCAACAGATTTAGGAACTTTTTCTGCGTATTCTTTATAACCTTCTTTGTTTTTTAAATTAATCTGTGCAATTACATAACCAGCCATTACTTGCCAGGTTTAATAACTGTATTTGCAGCATTGGCAGCATTTTGAAAAGCTTTATTATAATCAATAACTTCGTGCACCATTAAATCATCCATTAGTCCAGAATTTTTAAAAGCTATTTTTAGGGCAACGGCTTGCTCGTATTCACCCTCAACACAAGAAATTACGTCAAATCTACCTCTTACCCACTCGTAAGAAATAAGTTTTAAACCAGCAGCCTCTGTTACCTTTTTTGTAGAAGCAAATCTGTCTGCAGTTGGTTCATTCTGCATTCTCTTCATTAACTCTCCACTTATTTTTCCAATTAGATAAAACTTAGCCATTTATCCTCCTTTTTAGTATAAAGTTTGCACAACTTTTTCTACTCTTCCTTTTCCATCTGGAATGGTTTTTTCTAAAAAAGCATGGCAACCATCAGTTAATTCTTTATTATATTTAGAACCATAATACTTATCTACAGCTTTATTAGCTCCTTCATCCCAATCTTTCTCTTTTATACCAATCTCTAAAGCATAAGTTTTCCAAACTTTAGCTGATGAAATAGACTTTTCTTTCATACTATACTCAAATGTTTCCCCTGAAGGTAAAAAATAGTTAGCCATGTATATACCAACGCAATCCCATGCTTTTTCCATATCTTTCTTGCTCAAATCTCCTGCATTAGCAGAGTTAATAAAAACGATGCTAAATAAAACTAAAAATAATTTTTTCATATTTAAACCTCTACTTTAGATAATTCCCATAATTGTACATTGTCTACACATTCAGCGTAAATCGCTTTAGCTTTTGGATTATTTCCAGCAACAAATTCTTTCATTCCAGCCTCATTATGAACTGAAACCTTAAACAGAATACCGCTTTTGTCAGGTTTCATTCCACCAATAGTTTTTTCTGGATAAGCAAGACTTTTCCTTACTTCCATACCTTCATCAGACTGCATCCATCCCATAAAAGTTTCTAGTTTACCTTCTTTAAGATTAACTAAAGCTAACATTTCTTTTTCCATTTTATTTCTCCTCCCTTGTTGTAAGTGATTTATTTTTTCATCGCATTAAACATGCTAAGAGTATCATCAAAAGTCATCATAATTTTAGTTTTTCCGTCATCACTAACTTCAAAGTAATGACCAAACATAGTATCCATGTTGTCAGCAGTTGCATGCACTCTAACAAATACTTTATTACCTTCACTGATCATATCTAAAATTTTTAAATGGAAATTTGGCCATGTTGCTGGAATTTTTGACATTGCAGCCATCATAGCTTGTTTACCTTTGTGAACTCCTGATAATGGGTGAACTCCTTCTTTACCTGGAAATGTCCATACAATATTGTCATCAATCATATCATTAAAAAAAGTTTCCATATCGCCTTTACCAAAAAGCTCGTAAGCTTTTCTTGTTTGTTCTTTAACGTCCATTTTTCCTCCTTTTGTTTATATTTTTGTATTGTTTGATTTACATTTTTGAAAAGTCCATAACCTGCGAACATTCTTCAGAAGTAGTATCAAAAAAATTGTTCATATCTCCTAATTGATCAATAATTGCTTGAGGACTTTCTGCTTGCCATTTACAATACATGTTCATTGAATCGCCTGCACACATCATAGTCATATGACATACAGCTTTTTCTCCATTTACTCCTTTTTTTAAATCTTCAGGAGAAGTTGAACCGACAACCTCATGAAATTTTTTTTTCATTTCTTCTGATTTAAAAACGTGTGTTGCTAAATAATCTTTCATATTGCTTCCTTTCAATAGTATATTTAAACTTAGAATATCAAGAAAATGTATAGATTTTATTACAATGCAGGTATGCGGTCTTATATCCAGTTAGGAAATGGTAAGCCTTTTTCTTGAAGAAATTTCTTATTAAACAGCTTAGAGTTGTATTTATCTGATCGGTCACAAAGTATTGTTACAATAGTTTTACCTGGTCCAAGCTTTTTACCCAATCTAATTGCTCCTGCAATATTTACCCCACAACTCGTTCCTAGACTTAAACCTTCATTTTGAATTAGATCATATAAAATTGGTAATGATTCTTTATCCTCAATTGAAAAAGCTCCGTCAATTTTAGCCTCTGCAAAATTAGCTGTTACTCTGCTTGATCCAATACCTTCAGTTATTGAATTTCCTTCTCCTTTAAGTTCTCCATTTGCTATATAATTGTATAAAGAAGATCCAGCAGGATCAGATAAATAAATTTTTACATCTTTACTTTTTTCTTTCAAATAACTGCTCACACCTGCAATTGTTCCCCCAGTTCCAGAAGCACAAACAAATGCGTCTACTTTTCCATCTGTTTGATCCCAAATTTCAGGTCCAGTTGTTTCATAATGACCCTTTGAATTAGCAGTATTATCAAATTGATTTGCCCAAACTACACCGTGATTGTTTGAACTTTTTAACTCATCAGCAAGTCTCCCTGCAACTTTTACGTAATTTCCATCATCTTTATATGGCTTTGGTGGGACAAGTCTTAAATCTGCACCAATGTTTTTTAACATGTCTTTTTTTTCTTGTGTTTGATTATCGTTCATAACAATTACAGTTTTATAGCCAACTGAATTTCCTATCAAACATAGACCAATACCTGTATTTCCAGCAGTTCCCTCAACTATGGTTCCACCTTTTGATATTAGTTTTTTTTCTTCTGCGTCTTTAATTAAAGCTAAAGCTGCTCTATCTTTTACTGATCCACCTGGATTTAAATATTCAGCTTTTCCATAAATATTACAGCCAGTAATTTCTGAGGCTGCTTTTAGTTTTACTAATGGAGTGTTTCCAATACCTGAGATAAAGTTATTCTGAGTGTTCTTCATTTTTTTCTTCGTTACTTATACCATAAGGTTTAAATTCTTCTGTAGCAGTTCCAACATTTTTAGCTGGTATTCCAACCATAACTCCGTTTTCAGGTACATCTTTTGTCACAACAGCGTTAGCTCCAATTTTTGCATTCTTTCCAACTGTTATTGGTCCTAAAACTTGTGCACCTGATCCGACTACAACATTATCTTGTAGGGTAGGGTGTCTTTTAATTTCTCTTTGTTTATCAGAATTTATACTTGGTGAGATACCACCAAGTGTCACCATATGATAAATTGTAACGTTGTCCCCAATGTCTGATGTTTCACCTATTACAACTCCCATTCCATGATCAATAAATAAATTTTTTCCAATTTTTGCTTTTGGATGAATTTCAATGCCAGTCATAAATCTTGAAAACTGAGAAATTATTCTTGCAACTAAATCAAATTTTGCAATTGCAAAAAAATTTGCGATCCTATGCATAAATACAGCTTTAACTCCAGGATATGTTAAAATAACAGAAAGTTTCGACTTTGCTGCTGGATCTCTTTTAATAATGGACTCTAAAAATTCATTCATAATTTTTTTTATTTTTTAGGATTAACTAAAAACTATTTCTAACAACAGCAAGAAGTGTCTTCTGGTTTGCACAAACACTTTTTACCGTTTTCACAAGCACAAGTGTCATTAGTGCAATTGGTACAAATGCATTTTGGGTTTTTGCATGCCATAACAAAGATATAAATATTAATTGGATAATTACAATACTTTTATTTACCGCAAATTATAACTGTTCTAATGTAAGCCCTTTGACATTGGCTGGCACCGCAACATCCATCATTTTAGGATTTGCTAGTTTTAGATTCTCCATTATCTCAGCATACTCTTCTTTTGAACTCACTTGTAATCTTGGGTTATTATTTCTCTCTGTTTCAATCGTTGAAAACTTTTTACCGTTATAATCATGTGCTGGATAAACTAGGGTTTTTTCAGGAAGTTTTAATAATTTATTAAACAGAGAGTCGTAAGCATCAAATGAACTACCATTTTGAAAATCTGTTCTTCCTGTACCATTTATTAACAAAGTATCTCCAGTAAAAACTCTATCGTTCATAAGGTAACTATAGGAACAATCCGTATGACCAGGTGTATACATAGCTTTTAATTCTATGTTCTCAATATTTATTTTTTCATTATCTTTAACTTTAATATCTATAACTTCTGATTTAGAATTTTCTCCCATTATTCTTGTACAGCTAGTTCTCTTATTTAACTCATTAAGAGCAGTAATATGATCAGCGTGAATATGTGTATCAATTACCTTAACTAATTTTAATTTTAACTTTTCTAAAATTTTTAAATATTCTTTAGTGTGTTCAA
>CACHYG010000019.1 GCA_902584015.1 uncultured Pelagibacteraceae bacterium | reverse complement strand
GTCTACATTAAGAGATAATATCAAAAAATTTTTCCTTATTTTCAATAATATATTTTGGATATTTATCATCTAGCCTTACTTTTTTTAATTTTTTATTTCTATTAAAAGGATCAACAAAATTTTCAATTTTTTTTTTTATATTTTCTAGATTTGTAAACTCTTGAATATCATACTCATCATGAACATATGACATTATTTTTGATGATATAAGTTCTGGAGAGCCTAAAAAAGAAAAATGCCATCCGCCATTATCAATTTTATAAATGTTTCTAAATTTATCTAGTCGCCAGAATGGGTAATCTAAATTTTTGAGTCTGACTTGATTTCGAAGCCATGTAAAAGATTTAAGATTTCTTTTTTTACAAATTCTTGTGCCCTCCCATTCAGTATAGTCGGTAACTTGCAAATTCAACTTATAATAAAAAACTTTTTGATCAAATATTCCAACTTGATCATTTGGTAAATAGCTATTTATATTTGATAAATTTGGTATCTCATCTACGTCAGAAAATAATACGTAGTCTTCTGGGGATGAGTCTACAAGTCCATTCATCAAATAATCTCTTTGATAATTTTGCCTATCCCAAGTTTTTTTACAATTTTCAAATTTTTCAACAACAAGATAAATTATTTTCTCTCTGAACTTTGAATATTTATCTATATTAAAATTTAATTTTTTTATCTTACCTCTATGGTCTTCTTTTGCTTCGCAAATTACAAAAAAATCAACATAATCGTCTAAAATATTCAATCTTAAGTCTAAAACTTGGTCCTCATTAAAATATGTAAAACAATCAAAAATTTTCATTAATTAATTTTCTTTGTTTATTTTTAAGACGCCAATAAATGCTTCTTGTGGTATTTCAACTTTTCCAAATTGTTTAGATCTTGTTTTTCCTTTCTTTTGTTTATCTAACAATTTTCTTTTTCTGTCGCGTGCTCCACCTCCGTGTATTTTTGTAAGCACATCTTTTTTAAAACCTTTAATAGTTTCTCTTGCTATTATTTTTCCACCTATTGCAGCTTGTATGGGTATCATAAAATTGTGTCTGGGTATTAAATCTTTCAATTTCTCACATACTTCTCTTCCTATAGTCTGGGCAAAATCTTTATGGACCATCATAGCTAAAGCATCTACGGGTTCTGTATTAACTAAAATAGATAATTTTACCAATTCTCCTTCTTTATGATTAATTATTTCATAATCAAAACTAGCATAACCACTTGTAATAGATTTTAGCCTATCATTAAAATCAAAAACAACTTCATTAAGCGGTATTTCATAATTTAATACCGCTCGATTTCCTGAGTAATTCAAATTTTTTTGAATACCTCTTTTACTTTGGCATATTTTCATAATTGGACCTAAATATTGATCTGGGGTTATTATTGTTGCCTTGATCCATGGTTCCTCAATATATTTTACTAATGTTGGGTCAGGTAAATTTGAAGGGTTCTGCAAATCAATCACCATATCATTATTTAAGTAAACTTTATAAACAACACCAGGCGTTGTAGTAAGAAGGTTAATGTCAAATTCCCTTTCTAATCTTTCAGTGATAATTTCTAAATGTAAAAGACCAAGAAACCCACATCTAAAACCTAAACCTAAAGCAGATGAGGACTCTGGCTCATAAGAAAAGCTGGAGTCATTTAACTTTAGTTTAGCAAGACCATCTTTTAATTTTTGATACTCAGAGCTATCCACAGGAAACAAGCCACAAAAAACAACTGGTTTGCTAGGTTTAAAACCAGGCAGAGCTTCTTTCAAAGGCTTAGAAGCCTCGCAAATGGTGTCTCCTACTTTGGTTTCAGATAAGTTTTTAATACCTGTAATAATAAATCCAATCTCTCCTGAATTTAATTCATCAACGTCTTTTGGTTTAGGTGTAAATACACCTACTTTTTCCACAATATAATCCTGATTAGTAGACATCATTTTTATCTTCATGTTTTTAATAATTTTACCATTTATTACCCTTACTAAAGTTACTACACCTAGGTATGCATCATACCAACTATCTACTAATAAACATTTAAGATTATCGTTTTGGTTACCCTTTGGTGGAGGAAGTATTTCTATTATTTTTTCTAAAATTTCATCTATACCTTCACCAGTTTTTCCTGAACATGGCACTGCATTTGATGTTTCAATGCCAATGACATCCTCTATTTGGTTTTTTGTTTTATCAACTTCTGATGCTGGTAAATCTATTTTATTTAGAACTGGAATAATTTCATGATTGATCTCCATCGCTTGATAAACATTGGCCAGTGTTTGAGCTTCTACTCCTTGAGTGCTGTCAACAATCAAAATGGATCCTTCACAAGCATAAAGAGATCTACTTACCTCATAACTAAAATCTACATGGCCTGGTGTATCTATAATATTTAAAATAAAATCTTTTCCACTTTTAGATTTATAATTTAATTTAACTGTTTGAGCTTTAATAGTGATACCTCTTTCTCTCTCTATATCCATTGAGTCGAGTACCTGCTCTTTCATCTCTCTTTCTGTTAAACCCCCACATCTATGAATTATTCTATCTGCTATTGTAGATTTACCATGATCAATATGTGCAATTATTGCAAAGTTTCTTATGTTATCGATTGTAGACATTTTTTTATGATCTTATTTTGGCGCCAGACTTTGTCTCAACTGTCGAAATTATTAATTTATTAATTTTCTCTAAATCTTGATCATTTAATGATTTTTCTAGTGATTGAATTGTTACGTTCAAAGCTATCGATTTTTTATTTTCAGGAATATTATTCCCTTCATATAGATCAAAAACTTTTATATCTCTTATTAAGCTACTATCAATCTCCGAAATAATTCTTACTAATTCTTGAACATTAAAATTTTTATCTATAATAAAAGCAAAATCTCTTTCTGATTTTTGAAAATCTGAAAACTTGAATTTCTTTTTTTGATCTTTAAGTTTATTTTTACTTAAATTAATTCTATCGAGATATATTTCAAACAAGATTAAGGCCTCAGTTTTTATTTCTAACTTTTGTAAAATATTTGGGTGAATTTCACCAAAATTCGCAACTGAAATTTTATCGTTAGAATTTTGGTATATAGATCCAGATTTTCCTGGATGATAATAATTTGGTGCTTTTGATGTTATATAAAACTTACTCTGATCAAGTCCCGCCTCTACTAAGCTTTGAACTAAGTCTCTCTTCGCATCAAAGAGATCCAATTTTCTTTCATTTTCAATCCAATTAAGTCTTGAAACTACACCTGATTTTAGTGCACCAATTACAGTTTCTTGTTGTCCAGGTTTTTTTCCAGCAAATATTGGTCCAATTTCAAATAAAGATATATCTTTAATATCTCTATCTAGATTTTTTTTTAAATAAAAAAGTAAATTGGAAAAAATTGAATTTCTAAGAACATTTAAATCAGAGCTAATTGGATTGATTATTTCAACAGTTTGTTTTTCTCCCCTAAGGATATCATTAATACGTGAGTCAGTGAATGACCAGGTCACTGTTTCATAATAACCTTTTGATGCCACTGATCTTTGCAAAAGATGGAATAGCTTTTGTTGTTTGTTCAATGTTGATTTTATTCTTTTTTTTTCAGGTATTTCAGTTTTAATTTGATCGTAGCCCTTTATTCTTACAATTTCCTCAACAATGTCTATTGGTTGACTTATGTCTGGCCTCCATGAGGGTGTTATAAGATTAATGTTTTGTTTGTCTTTTTTTACTAAAAACCCAAGATTTTTTAAAATTTTGATCATTTCTGTTTTCTCAATTTCAAATCCAGTTATTTGTTTGAATAAATTTATTGGGAATTTAATCTTCGTTTTTTTAAATTTTTCGTCTTGCACTAAATCTAATCTACTAATTGTTCCGCCGCATATTTTTTGAATTAATTCAGCTGCTTTTAATAAACCATCCTCTATTGAATTAGGGTCAATTCCTCTCTCAAATCTATATTTTGCGTCAGTATCTATGCCAAGTTTTTTTGAAGTAAGTCTTATAGATTTTGGTAAAAAATATGCAGATTCTAAAAGAATATTTTTAGTATGTAATTCTGTACCTGACCTAGTTCCACCAATAATTCCACCCAATCCTAAAACTCCAGACTTATCAGAAATTACACACATTTCATCGTCTAATGTATATTCTCTATTATCTAAAGCGTGAAATTTTTCATCTTTTTTTGAGTTCCTAACGGTAATACTTTGATCAATTTTATCTGCATCATATGCATGAAGTGGTCTATTGAGATCAATCATTATGTAGTTAGTTATATCTACTACAGCTGAAATTGGCTTTTGACCTAGTGATATTATTTTGTCTTTAAGCCATTTTGGGCTTTCTGTATTTTTTATTCCTTTAATTAAACAACTACCAAATGAGATACACCCTTGGTTTCTTTCTTTTGTAATTTTTACTTTAATTTTTTGTGGTCCTGAAAATTTTATTTTAGATGTTTTTTTTTCTTTAAGCCTACCAGCTCCAGCTGCTGCCAAGTCTCTAGCAACACCTTTAATTCCTAAGCAGTCAGCTCTATTTGGCGTAATTGAAAGATCTATAACCTTAGGGCTATTACTCTTAAAATATTTTTTTCCAATCTGATTTTTATATTTTTTTATTTTTAAATCAATTATTCCATCACTTTCATTTGATATATTTAATTCAGATCCAGAACAAAGCATTCCGTAGGAAGTTATACCTCTGATTTTGCTTACAGATAATTTCATTTTATTTTTTGGGATTAATGCTCCTGGAGGGGCATATACAGTATATAAATTTTTTTGTGCATTAGGAGCGCCACACACAACTTTTACAGTCTCTTTTTTTCCTATATCAACGTCACATAATTTAAGCCTATCCGCATTTGGGTGCTTTTCTGCAGTAATGATCTTAGCTACGATAAAATCGTCTAATTCAGAAGTTTGACTTTCATAGCTTTCAACTTCTAATCCAACATTTGTTAATTTATCAATTAATTGTTTATCATTTAGGTTTGTATCTAGATGATTTTTTAACCACTTGACTGTAAATTTCATCTACTCAATCCTCTATAATTTGATGGAACATCTAGAGGATCAAATCCAAAATGACTTAGCCATCTATAATCGGTTTCAAAAAAAGCTCTTAAATCATTTATTCCATATTTTAACATTGCTAATCTATCAATACCGATTCCAAACGCATAACCTTGATACTTAGATGTATCTACTTTTACGTTTTTTAATACGTTTGGGTGAACCATACCACATCCCAAAATCTCTAACCATTTATCTCCCTCTCCAATGATTATTTTTCCATCTTTTAGTTCGTAACCGATGTCGACTTCTGCTGAGGGTTCTGTAAATGGAAAGTGACTTGGCCTAAATCGCATTTTAATTTTATTAATTTCAAAAAATTCTTTAATAAAGTGATTTAAACACCCTTTTAGATGTCCCATATTTATGTCTTTATCAATATGCAGACCTTCTACCTGATGAAACATCGGGGCGTGTGTTTGATCACTATCTGATCTATAAGTTCTGCCAGGGGCAATAATCCTAAATGGAGGTTTGCCTTTTAACATTGTTCTCACTTGCACAGGAGAAGTATGAGTTCTCAATAAAAATTCCTTTTTATGATCTAGATAAAAAGTATCATGCATATCTCTCGCTGGATGATTATCTGGAGTATTAAGTGCAGTAAAATTATTATATTCATTCTCTACATCAGGACCCTCTTCTACACTAAAACCAATTTCTGAAAATATTGAAGATATTTCATCAATAACTTGTGATACTGGGTGAATTTTTCCTCGATTAAAACTTCTCTCTGGTAAAGTTACATCAACTTTTTCGTTTTGAAGTTTTGAATTAATTTTATCAGTTTCGAAATTTTTTATTTGTTGTTCAATAATTTTTTGAATTTCATCTTTTACAGAGTTCAGATCGGATGCAAATTTTTTTCTTTCTTCAGGTGGAATTAAGGATATTTTTTTAAATTCATTAGTAATTTTTCCATTTTTTCCAAATAATTCTGATTTAATTTGATTTATTTTATCAAGATTTTTATTTTCTTTAAGTTTGTTTAGATACTCTTCTTTTATTTTTAAAATATCAGACATTTAAGTAGAATATTTCTTAGGCTAAGAAAAACAATAGAGAAGATTAGTTTAAGGCTGCTTGAGCCTTTTTAACTATAGTTTTAAATGCCTCTGGGTTATCATATGCTATTTCTGCTAGAATTTTTCTGTCAAGTTTAATACCTGATTTATTTAGACCATTTATAAATTTTGAGTAGGTTAAGCCTTCAGACCTAACACCTGCGTTTATTCTCTGTATCCATAAAGACTTAAATTCTCTTTTTTTATTTCTTCGATCCCTGTAAGCATATTGCATGGCCTTTTCCATTGCTTGTCTAGCAACTCTAATTGTATTCTTTCTTCTGCCCCACTGCCCTTTAACCGCTTTGAGAACTTTTTTATGTTTAGCTCGACTGGTAACACCTCTTTTTACTCTAGCCATTTTATCCTCTTAAATTATATGGCATATAAGATTTTACAATTTTACCATCTTGTTTTGCCATAATAGTTGTTCCTCTTTGTTTCCTAATTTGTGAATTTGTTCTTTTTATCATTCCATGTCTTTTACCAGCTTGTGGCATCACTACTTTGCCTCTTGCTGTTATTTTAAATCTTTTTTTTGCTGAGCTTTTTGTTTTTAATTTTGGCATATGTGGCCGATCTTATACAAATATTATAATTAAAATACAACCTTAATTATTTATTATAATGGCTGGATTACCATTATCATCTGTTTTCCATCGAATTTTGGTTGAAGCTCTATTTTTCCTACTGATGACATGTCTGTCTTAATTTTTTCCATTAACTCATTTCCTAAATGTTTATGCTGCAGTTCTCTTCCCTTAAATCTAATTGTAAATTTTACTTTGTCGCCTTTTGTTAAAAATTTTTGAGCGTTTTTAATTTTAAAGGTGTAATCGTGAACCTCTGTAACTGGTCTAAGTTTAATTTCTTTTAAGTCAACTTTTTTTTGTTTTTTCTTAGCTTTGTTTGCTTTCTTTTGAGCATCATATTTAAACTTTCCCATATCCATTATTTTACATACAGGTGGATTTGCATTTGGAGAGATTTCAATTAAATCTAAACCTTCTTCTTTTGCTATTGAAATAGCTTCATTAGTATTTAGTATTCCAAGATTTTCTCCATTGTTTGATATAACTTGAACCTCTGGAGAAAAAATTCTGTTGTTTGATCTTGGTCCTCTATCTTTATTTCTCCGTTGAAAATGATTTCTATGATGATCTGCCACTTAATTTAGGAATGCTTGATTTAAAGCAGAGTATTTTTTGATAAAATCTTTTAGCTTCATATTTTCTTGTTTTTTATTATCTAATTCTCTAATAGTTACACTATCGCTGTCAACTTCTTTTTTACCACAAATTAGTAAAACTGGCACTTTAGATAGTGAATGCTCTCGAATTTTGTAATTTAAATTATGATTCTTTAAATCTACTTCACAATTTAATCCAACATCTCTAAGTTTATCAGCTACTACTGAAGCATATTTGTCGAATTCATCTGATACAGGTATAACCACTACTTGAAGAGGACTAATCCAAAAAGGAAGTTTTCCTGCATAATTTTCTATTAGGATTCCGATAAATCTCTCTAGTGATCCAAAAAGAGCTCTGTGTAACATTACAGGAACTTTCTTTGAGCCGTCCTTGTCAACAAATGTAGCACCTAATCTTTCAGGTAGGTTTAAATCCACTTGCAATGTTCCGCATTGCCAATCTCTTCCTATTGCATCTCTTAAGACAAACTCGATCTTAGGTCCATAAAAGGCGCCTTCGCCCTTGTTAATTGAATATTCTAATTTCGTAGCTTTAACAGCATCTAACAAAGCTGCTTCTGATTTATCCCAAACCTTATCGTCACCTACTCTTACATCGGGTCTATCTGAATATTTGAGTATTACGTTTTGAAATCCTAAATCTTTGTAAATATCTAGTATTAAATTTGTTACGCTTAAAGACTCTTCTGTAATTTGTTCCTCGGTGCAAAAAATATGTGCATCATCTTGAGTAAATGCTCTAACTCTCATAAGCCCGTGTAAAGCTCCTGAGGGTTCATACCTGTGCACCTTTCCAAACTCAGACATTTTTAATGGTAAATCTCTATAACTCTTTAATCCTTGATTATAAACTTGAACACATCCAGGGCAATTCATTGGTTTAATTGCAAATACTTTTTCGTCTGGAGTCTTTGAAGTATACATATGTTCTCCAAATTTGTCCCAGTGTCCAGATTTTTCCCATAAAGATCTATCTAAAATTTCTGGTGTATTTATCTCTTTGTATCCAGCTTTTCTCTGTCTATCCCTCATATAATTTACAAGCTTTTGAAATAAACTCCACCCTTTTTCATGCCAAAAAACTGAACCAGGACTTTCCTCTCGGAAATGGAAAAGATCCATTTCTTTTCCAAGCTTTCTATGATCTCTTTTTTCGGCTTCTTCAATTCTTTTTAGATGATTATCTAGGTCTTTTTGATTAGCCCAACCAGTACCATATATCCTTTGAAGCATTTCATTTTTTGAGTCGCCACGCCAATATGCTCCTGAAACTTTTGTCAATTTAAAAGCTTTTCCAATTTTACCAGAAGTCTCTAGGTGTGGGCCTCTACATAAATCATGCCAGCTATCACCATGATGATAAATTGTAAGTTCTTCATTTTCAGGTATGCTCTCAATTATTTCAGCTTTATATTTTTCGCCAATTTTTTTAAAATGACTAATTGCTTTTTCTCTTGCCCAAACTTCTCTTTTTGTTTTCACATTTTTGTCAACAATCTCTGACATTCTCTTTTCAATTTTATTTAAATCTTCACTTGTAAAAGGTTCCTTTCTAGCAAAATCATAGTAAAAACCATTTTCAATTACTGGACCAATAGTTACCTGTGTTCCTGGATATAGTTCTTGAACAGCCATAGCCATTATATGAGCGGTATCATGTCTGATTACTTCTAAACCCTCAGGATCCTTTGCTGTAAAAATTTTTACGGAACTATCCTCCTTAATAGTATAATATAAATCTCTTAGCTCTCCATTCACACTCATCACTAAAGCTTGCTTTGCTAGAGATTTACTTATTTTTTCAGCAACCTCGGTACCAGTAACAGGTTTATCAAATTTTATTGTCTTACCATCCGGTAGAGTGATATTTGCCATTAATTAAATAATTTTTTGTATTCTGAATAAGTATTTAAACACATTTTTTCAATATTAAATCTATTTATAACATTCTTTCTACCTTCTTTGCCCATTAATTCCAGAGTTAAAGTGTCAAGATTTATTATCTCATTAATTTTTTTTGACAATGACTCAGCATTTCCACTCTCAAATAATATACCAGTTTTATTGTCGATTATTGTTTCATTTGAGCCTCCAATGTTACTAGCAATTATAGGTTTTTT
Source organism: uncultured Pelagibacteraceae bacterium (assembly GCA_902584015.1). GTDB lineage: Bacteria > Pseudomonadota > Alphaproteobacteria > Pelagibacterales > Pelagibacteraceae > Pelagibacter. The sequence continues at coordinate 11,339 of CACHYG010000019.1, read as the reverse complement.
CATTGATTGGGCCTCTACAGAAACTCTACCAAAAGCCTCGGGTTCTATTGAGGATGAGATCACAATATCTGCTAACATATAAGCTGCTGGCATGTATTCGCATTTTCCAATGAACCTAAAATCATTGGTTAGATTGTACTGTTCAACTAATCTTTCAAGTTTTTTTTTATAAACTGTTCTACCTTGGTCGTTACCTAAGATAACTGCTGTAAAGTCCACGTCAGAGTTTAATTTTTTGAATTTATTAATTGCCTCGATAAATAACTCTTGACCTTTCCAAGATGTCAATCTGCCTGGTAAAAGAATTACCCTGCTATTATCTTCTACTTGCCAAAGGGTTTTCAATTTACTAACACTATTTTTCTTTAAATTTTCTTGATCATAATATTCAGTATTTATACCTCTAAAAATAACAAGAAATTTTTTTTTTGAATTCAGGTACTTGAGATAATTTTCGTTTATATGTGAAAAAATAAAGTTTGATCCAGCAATTAATAAGTCTGATCTTACCATAACAGAATTATAAAATTTTTTGAAGTTAGAGCTAAAATTATAAGTCCCATGAAAGGTTGTAACAAGTTTTCTAAATGTGAGTTTAGTTGCAATTAAACAAGACCAGGCTGGTGCTCTACTTCTAGCATGAACAATATTGATATTAAGAAATAAAATTATGAAAGTTAGACAAATACTGTTAAATAATATTAGAAGTGGATTTTTTGAGTGTACAGGTAGCTTTATTATCTTCACTTTTTTTTTGTCCACATACTTTAAAAGTTCTCCACCACTTGTAGCTATATAAGACATGCAATCTTGTTCATAGAGGTAGTGTGCTAAGTCGTAACAACCAGTTTCGGCGCCACCATAGCCCAATTTTGGTATAACTTGTAAAACTTTTATTTTAGATGACATTGTCTAATGTTATATATTAAGAAATTACTCTAATAAACTTTTATGACAAAATTTAAATACCTTAAAATAAAGAATAATCAGAAAATAAGATATTTAAGTAATAACTATACAAAAAACCTTTATGTTGTTTTTCTGCATGGATTTATGTCTGATGTTGAGGGAGAGAAACCTAAAACTTTTTTAAGTTTCTGCAAAAAAAATAAAATTGGATTTTTAGCAGTTGAATATTCTGGACATGGAAAATCTTCTGGTGAGTTTACGAGAGGGAATATTAGCAAATGGACTAGTGATACTAAGTTGGCTATCAAAAAATTAGTCAAAAAAAACGATTTTATATTAATCGGTTCCAGTATGGGTTCTTGGATATCTACAAACCAATTTAAATTTTTCTCAAAACAAATAAAAGGATTTATTGGTATTGGCTCCGCACCTGAGTTTTTAGAAAGAGTCATGTGGAAAAAATTTTCTAAGAAAATGAAAAGAGAAACCATAAAAAATGGGGTTTATCATTTAAAACACGGTGAATATGAGTATCCTATTACTTTTCAGCTCATTAAAGATGGAAAGAAAAACAAGGTATTACATAAAAGAATAAATTTTAAAATACCAGTTACTTTATTTCATGGCAAAAAAGATGATACTGTTCCGGTGATTTATTCACGCAAACTGCTTAAAGTTTTTAAGTTTGCACAAAAAAAAATAGTAGTTATAAGAAACGGAGACCACAGCTTATTTAAGAAGCAGTTTAAGCTGAAAATTTTAAAAGAGTTAAAAAATTTTATTAATAATTATAAAAATTCTAATTAAGTAATTTTCTTATTAATATGATTTAAACCTTCAACATATGTAGGAAATTTAAATTCATAATTAAAAAATTTTTTTGCTTTCTTATTACTTACCTTTTTGGATTCATGGTAGAAAGCTTTTAACATTTCGCTTTCAATATCCTCTAGTCTTATTTCTTTTGGTTCAGGTAAATTTAAAATTTGCGCACCATATTTCATAACATCTTCAGAGGATGCAGGCTTATCGTCTGAAACATTGTAGACTTCACCTTTTTTAAATTTATTTAGTGATATGAATAATAAGTTTGCAATATCCTCAACATGTATTCTTGAAAAAAATTGGTTTTTTTTTCTTATAATACTTCCATTGCCGGATTTAATCCTCTCTAGTACATTGTTCTTATTTGAGTAGATTCCTGACAGTCTAAAAATTTGAAGTGGTATTTTATGTTCTTCGTAAAATTTAAGCCAATTATTTTCTACCACCAATCTTTCAATGCCATTTTTAGATTTTGGCAAAGTTTCGCTTTTTTCATTTACCCACTCTCCCATATGATCTCCATAAACACTTGTTGCAGATAAATATGTTACCCACTTAATATTTTGATTAAGAAACTCTTTTGAAAAAAATTTTAAAACTAGGTCGTTTTCATTTTTTGGAGGTATGGATATTAAGAAATGATCAGAATTATTAAATTCTTTAAAAATATTTTTGTCGATTTTTTCATCATTAAATTCAAAATTTGAAACCTTTTGACCAAGAAAATCAATTTCGTCACTTGCCTGTCTAGTGGTTATTGAAATATTTAATTTATAATTTTCAGATATTAGCTTTTTGATAAATTCTTTAGCAACTTGTCCAAATCCAAAAAAAAAAATGTTGAGCTCTCTCAATTTAACTTACTTCTTTTACCATCGATTTTGAAGAAATAGGATTTTCTAATTTATCCAACATTTCTTTAGGACAAACTTGCAGAAAATTAGTTAACTCATTTTCGAAGTTGTCTAAAATGTTTTTTGAAATTTCAGATCCAGTATATTTCAAATGCTCCTTAATCAAGGATTTTAAATAATCTTTCCAGTAATCTGTTTCTGGAATTTGCCATAACACTGTTTCAGAATTAACTTTTTTACTAAATAATTTATTCTTGTCATAGACAAAACCCATTCCTCCTGTCATGCCTGCAGCAAAGTTGTCACCAACATCGCCTAATATTACAACAGTTCCACCAGTCATATACTCACAACCATTTGAGTCACATCCTTCAATTACAGAAATTGCTCCAGAGTTTCTAACAGCAAATCTTTCTCCTGCTTTACCGGAAGCAAATAATTTACCAGAAGTAGCTCCATATAATACTGTATTTCCTATAATGGTGTTTTCATATGACTTTAAGTTGCTTTCCTCAGAAAGTTTTATTGAAACTATTGCTCCGGACAAACCCTTACCAACATAGTCATTTGCATCACCTTGCAAATTTAAAGTTAAACCTTTCCCGCCAAATGCTCCGAAGGATTGTCCAGCAGATCCAGTAAAATTTAGATTTAAAAAATCGTCTTCCAATTTCTCATAACCAAACTTTTTATATAAATTATGAGAAATTCTTGTACCTACAGCCCTATGAGTATTTTTAATTTTAAATACTTCTTTAATTTTTTGATTTTTATCGATTTTCTCTTCAATAAAAGGCCATATTTCTTGATCAAGAGTATCAGGAACAAAATTTATTGATTGATTTTCGCAATAACGTTTATTTTTCCCACTATCTGCTTGAACAAATAAAGGGTTTAAATCTAAATCATCTAAGTTCGGTGATCCTTTGCTTACTTGTCTCAACAAATCAGTTCTTCCTATTATTTCGTTAATCGATTTAAAACCTAATTTGGCTAAAATTTCTCGGACCTCGTTAGCTATAAAAGTAAACAAATTTACTACTTTGTCGGGCGTACCACTGAATTTCTCTCTTAATTTATCATCCTGAGTACAAACACCTACAGGACAAGTATTAGAATGGCATTGACGAACCATTATACAACCCATTGCCACCAAAGCAGTAGTTGCTACACCATATTCCTCAGCTCCCATCATTGCTGCGATAACTACATCTCTTCCAGTTTTAATTCCTCCATCAGTTCTCAATGTAACTGAGTCTCTCAAATTATTAAGTGTTAATACTTGATTAGCTTCGGTTAATCCCATCTCCCATGGTATTCCAACATATTTAACACTTGTTTGAGGTGATGCTCCTGTACCTCCATTATGACCAGAAATAAGAATTATATCAGCCTTTGCTTTAGCTACACCAGCTGCAATTGTTCCTATTCCTGATGAGGCTACTAGTTTTACACCAACTCTTGCTTTAGGATTAATTTGTTTTAAGTCATAAATTAATTGTGCAAGATCTTCTATTGAATAAATATCATGGTGTGGTGGAGGAGAAATCAAGGTTACACCTGGAGTGGAATGTCTCAATCTTGCAATTTCTTTTGATACTTTAAATCCAGGTAATTGACCCCCTTCACCTGGTTTAGCACCCTGAGCAATTTTGATCTCAATTTCGTTACAATTATTTAAGTAATTTATTGTTACTCCAAATCTTGCGGATGCTATTTGTTTTACTCTTGAGTTCGCACTATCTCCATTACCCATTTTCTTAAATCTTACCTCATCTTCACCACCCTCTCCGCTACATGAGGCACCCTTAATACGGTTCATTCCTATTGCTAGAGTTTCATGTGCCTCTTTTGATAGAGCTCCATGAGACATGCTCCCACTTCCAAATCTTTTAAGTATATTTTCTACTGGCTCTACTTCTGAAATATCAATTGAATCGTTTAAGTATCTTTTTCTAAAATCAATAAGATCTCTCAAATTTATTGGCGGTAAGTTATATATTCCTTCGGCATACTTTTTATAGGCATCATAAGAGCCTGAAGTAACTGCGCTTTGTAATAAATGTATTAATTTACCTTGATACTGATGAACTTCACCATTTTTTCTATAACGATAAATACCACCAATAGGCAAAACTTTATCTTCGTTGGAAAATGCTTTTTCATGAATAGACCTTAGTTTCTTTTCAATACCGCTTAAACCTATTCCTGAAATTTTTGAAATAACTCCTGGAAAATATTCCGAAACAATTGTTCTACTTAAACCAACAGTTTCAAAGTTGCATCCACCTCTATAAGAACTAATTACAGAAATGCCCATTTTAGACATTATTTTTAAAAGCCCACTGTTAACAGATTTAATATATCTATTAACACATTCAACATATTCGAATTTACCAAAAAGTTTTTTCTCAAATCTTTGATATAACCCATCTAAAGCCAGATAAGGATTTACAGTTGTAGCGCCTACTCCAATAAGTGTTGCAAAAGAATGTGTATCCATAGCTTCACCTGACTGAACATTTATTGAGACATACCCTCTTAATTTATGTTTTATTAAATAAGTATTTACTGCACCTACTGCTAACAACATAGGCACTGGCAATCTATCATCTGATATATTTTTATCTGATAAAATTATTTGTGTTAATCCTTGCCGTACTGCAATTTCAGAATCCTTTTTAATTTTTCCTAAAACAATATCTAAGCTTTCATCTTTTTTAAAAGTGCAATCTATAAATTTTATTTTTTTTTTAAAAAAATTATTAAATTTTAAAAACTGAGAATTAGATAATATTGGACTGTTTAAAACATAAATATTTTCTTTAGTTAAATTATCGAAATTTAAAATATTACCCAAGTTTCCAAATCTAGTTTTGAGACTCATAACTTTGTTTTCCCTTAAAGAATCAATTGGGGGATTTGTTACTTGGCTAAAATTTTGCCTAAAGAAGTGATATAAAGGTCTATATTTATCTGATAGTACAGCAAGTGGTGTGTCATCACCCATAGAACCTGTTGCCTCTTTTGAGTCTTCTGCCATTGGATGCAAAATTAATTCTAAATCCTCTAGACTTATACCAAATGCATACTGTCTTTTTTTTAGTTCATCTCCCTTAAAAAATGGTTTTTCTTCAGCCATTGCTAATTTCTTATCTAAATCAACAATTTGGTTATTAAAGTGTTTATAGTCTTTAGCTAAATAGTTTTTTATTTTTTCATTTGTAAATAATTTACCTTTTTCAATTCTTACACCTATTATTTCACCAGGTCCTAATCTTCCTTTGGTTATTATTTTTTTTTCATCAATATTTATCATTCCAGTCTCTGAGCCTGCGAATAGAAAGTTATCTTTGGTAACAGTATATCTTAATGGTCTAAGACCATTTCTGTCCGTAGCTGCGATGACCCATTCATTATCTGTGGCTGCTATTGCTGCAGGTCCATCCCATGGCTCCATTGTACTATTAAGAAAATTAAATAATCTTTGATGATCTTTTGGAAAAACTTCACTTTTTTTTGACCATGCATCGGGTATCAACATAAGTTTTGCTAAAGGGGCTGGTTGTCCAGAAATATTTAATAATTCAAATACATTATCCAAAGATGCTGAATCTGAATTTCCCGGTAAAATTACAGGTTTTAAATTTTCAACGTCATCAAATACTTCGCTTGACATTTCTTGTTCGTGAACTTTCATCCAATTAACATTTCCCTTTAGAGTATTTATTTCTCCATTGTGAGCTAAAGATCTAAACGGCTGAGCAAGATCCCAGCTTGGAGCTGTATTTGTAGAAAATCTTTGATGAAAAATTGCATATCTTGAAATAAATCTTTCGTCTGCTAGATCAGGATAAAAATCAGATAGTGCCTCAGCTAAAAACATACCTTTGTAAATAATGGATTTAGAGCTAAAGGAACAAATGTAAAAATTATCTAAATGCTCTCGTCTCACATTATTCTCTATTTTTCTTCTTGTCTCATAAAGTTTTATTTCTAAAGCCTTGCCTGATAATTTTTGATTGTTATGTCTAAATATAACTTGAGCAATTTCAGGTCTAGTTTGTTCTGCTTTTTCTCCTAAAACTTTTGTATTAACCGGAACTTGTCTCCAACCATATATATTAAAATCATTTTGAGTCAGTTCTTTTTCAACTAATGTTCGACAACTTTCTTGGGCTTCATAATTGTTTCTTGGTAAAAATATCATCCCAATACAAATTTCTGAATTGTCATAGGCGTGTCCCGTTACTTCTATTTTTTCCTTAAAGAATTCTTTTGGAATTTCGATATGAATGCCTGCTCCGTCCCCAGTTTTGCCGTCAGCATCTACAGCACCCCTGTGCCATACTGCTTTTAAGGCTTGAATTCCATATTCAACTACCTTTCTCGATTTTTTTCCTTCGGTCGATGCAACTAGACCTACTCCACAAGCATCATGTTCCATATCCTTTAAATAAACATTATTTTTTTCAAGTAGTTTTTTATTTTTAAAATATCTTTTCATTACGCAACTTTAATTTTTGAAATTTTCTTTTGTTTTAAATATTTAATAATTGACTCAGCGGCATCTCTTCCATCTTTTATTGCCCATACCACTAAAGATGCTCCCCTTACAATATCACCAGCCGCGAAGACACCTGGAACATTAGTTTCTAAAGTTTCAAAATCAGTTTTAACTGTTCCCCATTTAGAAACTTGAAGATCTTTATTGTCAAAAAGTTTTGGAAGATCCTCTGGGTCAAATCCTAATGATTTAACAACCATATCAACCTCTAAATTAAAACCATCATCATTCTGTATTTCAGGTTTTCTTCTTCCAGAATCATCTGGATTACCTAGTTTAATCTTATTTACACTTATTTTTTCTACTTTGTTGCTTCCATGAAACTCTTTAGGACTCGATAACCATACAAATTCTACACCTTCTTCCTCAGCATTAGCAACCTCTCTTGATGACCCTGGCATATTTTCTTTGTCTCTTCTATATAAACACTTTACAGATTTTGCATTCTGTCTAACAGCAGTTCGAACACAGTCCATTGCTGTATCACCACCTCCTATGACGACTATATTTTTTCCCTCTGCATTTAAAGTTCCATCATCAAATTTTTCAACTTTATCACCTAAACCTTTTTTGTTTGACGCAGTTAAAAATTCCATAGCAGGAAAAATATTATTTAAATCACTACCAGGAATATTTATTTCTCGAGGTTTATAAACTCCAGTTGCAATTAATATTGCGTCATGCTTTTCTCTTAACTGATCTAAAGTTGCATCCTTACCAACTTCAAAATTTTGGACGAAATTTATTCCACTTTTTTTAAGAAGCTCTGTGCGTCTTTCAACTACAAATTTTTCTAATTTAAAATTCGGTATTCCATAGATTAATAATCCACCAGCTCTATCATAACGATCATATATTGTTACTTGGTACCCTAATTTTCTAAGTTGCTCGCCGCATGCTAAGCCTGCAGGCCCTGCACCAATAATCCCAACACTTTGTTCTAACTCAAACTTTATATTTAAAGGCTTAACCCATCCATTTGCCCAAGCGTTTTCTGTTATAAATTTTTCTACTGAGCCTATAGTTACTGTGCCATGTCCAGATTGTTCGATAACGCAATTCCCTTCACACAACCTATCCTGGGGGCATATTCTTCCGCAAACTTCAGGCATATTATTTGTGCTTTGTGATAATTGATAAGCCTCTTCCAATCTTCCCTCAGCAGTGAGTTTTAGCCAATCTGGGATATTATTGCTTAACGGACAATGGACCTGGCAAAAAGGAACTCCACATTGAGAACACCTACTTGACTGCTCTTTTGCTTTGTTGCTGATAAACTCATCATATATCTCATTAAAATCATCTTTCCTTAGGTCGACTTCTCTTTTAGGTGGATTTTGCTGACCTATTTTAACAAATTTAAGCATTTTATCTGGCATATTTTGATGGCTTATATACCAACGCAAACTATTTATAAACGTTAAATAGGACAGTATGCTTTACCTATATTATCAAGAAACCTTAATATTTACTGATAAAATTCATTTTTTGCATACCACATATTTACTCACGTTATTGCTTCATTTTAAGAATATAAATAATACAAGAAATTTAATGACTTTTGATTTTATTGAGATTCTTCTGCTATCAGCAATTCAGGGTATATCAGAATTTATCCCTGTAAGTTCATCAGCTCATTTGTTTATAATTTCTGATATCTATAATTTTAATGTTAAATCTTTACTTACAGACATAGGCTTACATTTAGGTTCTCTATTAGCTATAATTACTTACTTTCACTCAGATTTAAGTAATATTTTTAAAAACAAAAATTTACTTTTTCTTATGATATATGGTTCCATTCCAGTTGTAATTGTCGGAGCCATACTTTATCAGACAAATTTCATCTCCTATTTAAGAAATATTGAAATTATAGCTTGGACAACATTAATCTTCGCAATTTTATTATATTTCGCGGATAAAATTAAGGTAAATAAAAAATTAAATGCGAAATTGGATTTAAAGACTATTTTTATAATTGGTTGCTTTCAGATATTAGCTCTAATTCCGGGTGTAAGTAGATCTGGTATTGTTATAACAGCAGGTAGATTTCTAGGGTTTGATAGATATGATTCTACAAAAATTTCTTTTTATCTGTCTATTCCAGTAATTGCTGGAGCTAGTTTTCTTGGATTAAAAGATTTTTATAAAGAAACTATAGATTTCAACTCCGTGATTTTATTTACAGTATTCCTTTCTTATTTCTTTTCATATTTTACAATTAAATATTTTTTAATTTTTGTTAAAAAGTTTGACCTTAAACTTTTTATAATTTACAGAATTTTATTATCTGTTTTATTATTTAGTATTATTTATTTTTGATGTTGGTAAAATTTGGGACAGTATAACTGCAAATAAAATAAAAAAACATCCAATTATATTATTAAACTTCAAAAATTGGTCCAAGATTATCCATCCAGCTATTGCTGCGAAAACACCCTCTAAAGAATAAATAATAGCTGCAGGAGTTTCCTCAATATTTTTTTGCGCATACATTTGTAAAGTAAATGCGATACCGCCTGATAAAACTCCCGCATACAATATAGAGCTAAGCTCGAGCAATATCTTTGATAATATTACTTCTTCAAATATAAATGCAAAAAAAATTGATAATGAAAAAACAAATGCAGCCTGTAAAGTCGCATAAAAGACTGGTATATTAAATATTTGCATAAATTTACCTGCAAAAATTATATGCAAGGCCCAAAAAATTGAGCATAAGATTACAAGAGCATCACCTAACATTATTTCCGCATCCGAAAAATCTGTGAGGAGATAAACTCCAACTATACAAAGGGCTATTGAGGGCCATATACGCCAATGAACTTTTTCTTTATAAATAATGAATAAAATAACAGGTACAAAAGGTACATAAAAAACAGTAAAAAAAGCCGCATTTGCAATATTAGTGTACTGTAGTGCGGCCTGTTGTAAGAAAGTTCCTAAAAAAAGAGAAACGCCCATAAAAATTAAATATTTAATAAATAATTTTGAATTATTTTTTATTTCTTTTTTAATCTTATTTTTTTCTAACAAAATTGCGAAAGGTAGTATTGTTAAAAAGCCTACAAAAAATCTTGAGGAATTAAAAGTCAGTGGACCTATATTATCCATTCCAGTATCCTGAGCTATAAATGCTGTTCCCCAAATAAAAGTTGTAATTAAGGCACATAACATTGAAAATGATTTTTTCATTTGATTAAAAAGTTAAGATTAGATTAATCCATTAACCTTGCACGCGCTATCAAAGTCTTCCTTATTTATATAGCAGCCTTTCATTTTCCTCTTACCATTAAATGATCCTCTGCCGTGCAAAATTCTCCAATTATTAAATATCAATAGCTCACCAGGTTTTAAAATATGTCTCCACTGATATTGTTTTGAATTTGCCAAACTATCAAACAGGCTTATTGCTTGATAAAAAATTTTAGTAAGTTCTGGGTTAAGTCTAAATGGAGCTCTGTCGTAATTATTAAAACTAATTTGAGTTATTTGATTTTTATCATCTAATTTTATTATAGGTCTTTTAGCCTCTAAAATTACTCCATCACCGGTATAATTTCCGGGTACATCTATTTTAGTTAAAACATGGTATAGATCTTTATTTTTAGCTTTAATATTTTCTGCAATTTTAAGTCCATCTACCATAATTGATTCCCCGCCTTTTGCATTATATTCACAACACAAAAGTAGTTGTAGGCCCGGGGCATCATTGCTGTATGTTGAATCTGTGTGTGGACGTAATTCCTCATTAGTGTATGCACTGTCAGCCATATCAGCATTGGACTCAAAACTCCACAAGCCTCCAAAGATTGAATTTCTAACATAACCTATTTTTTTTGCTAAAAACTCAACTGAAGACATATCTTTTTGACAGTTTTTTATCACAGCAAATCCAAAAGAATGCAATTTTGTTAGTAAATTTTTTAGACCTTCAGCACTCGTAATGTTTTCATAATTTAAAAATATATCATCTTTAATTTCTTTAGTTTCCCAAATCTTAATTTGATTTTTATCGTATGAATAATTTATAGAATTTTTGTATAAGAATTCTGATGAATATTGAATATTATTTGAGGTATCAGACCAAATAATGTCAATATATTCACCCTCATTAGAAACATTAGCATTTTTTATCTTTATGTCTGGATTTAATTTCGCTGTAAACGTTTTTCTCTGATTAC
>CACHYG010000018.1 GCA_902584015.1 uncultured Pelagibacteraceae bacterium | reverse complement strand
AATTCAAATGGATCTGCTTGTGTTTGTTTTAACCCAACTCTTACCTTTTGTTGTTCAGGTTTAATTTCTAAAATTTTAACTTTAATTTTTTCATCTTTCTTATATTTTTTTAGTTCATCTTCTGGATTTTTATCATGTGTCAAATCATTTGAATGCAAAAATCCATCAATATCGTATCCGTTTATTTTTACATAAATCGCATAATCATTTATAGATGTAATTTTACCTTCAACTAATGAACCTACCGGTGATTTTTTTTCTAACACTGAGAATGGATTTTCCTCAGTTAATCTGTGAGATATAGATACTCTTCTTTTATCTTTATCAATTTCGGTTATAACACATGAAATCTCATCACCAACTTTGAACATTTTTTTAACAGAGGGATTTTTTTTTGTCCAACTAATTTCGCTTGAGTGAAGTAAAGTAGTTAAGCCTGGTTCCAATTCACAAAAAGCACCAAAGTCCATTAATTTTACAACTTTAACTTTATATTCTTTTTTTAATTCGTAATTAGAAATATGTTCAAATGGATCAGGAGATAATTGTTTAATAGAACAACCAACTTGTAGTTTTTCTTTATTAACATCAATTACTAGAAGATCATGTCGCTCACCAATATTAAAAATTTCTTCTGGATGGTTTACGCGTGAGTAACTTATTTCTTGAAGGTGAACTAGCACATCAAGTTCTGAATTTACATCAAAAAAACAACCAAACGAACTATAACCTTTTACTATTGCATTCTTAATAACATCACCAACTTTATATTTTTCAACTATTTTTGCTTTATCTTCTTTTTTATTTGATGAAATTATCTGTCTTCTAGAAACACATGCATTGCCTCTCACTTTATCCAGTTTTATCAAAGCGAATTTCTGCGGTTCATTCATTAAATGTGAAATATCTTTAAGTGGCTTATCCGATATCTGCGATCCCGGACAAAACATTAAAGAACCAGTATCTGTGTGTTCAACTATAACTCCTCCTTTACATTTTGAGGTAATTTTTCCAATTATTGGTTCATTTTTTTCGTACGCTTCAACTAATTTATCCCACCCCTTAATTTTTAGAGCCTTAGAGGCTGAAACTAACACTTCACCATTTTTATCTTCAATTCTTTCAAGAAGAACTGATAATTTGTTTCCTAGTTTAACGTTTTCAATTAATCCTAAACTTTTTAATTCATTGATATCTACAACAGGCTCTGATTTAAGTCCCTCTATAAATAAAAAAACAAATTTTTCAGTAATTTTAGTGATTTTACCTTCAATTATTTTTCCCTCTGCCAAGTTTTTGGTCTTGGATAACTGGCTATTAAGTAGTTCCTGAAATTCTTTAGACGCTTTGCTTTCTAAATTATTATAAATTTCCATTAAATTTTAGTTTCCTATCCATAATCGCTTTTATTTTTTTAAAGCATCGTTTTCTACTAAGTTTAGTTGTATTAATCAATATTGAATCTTTGGTTTTTTTAAGTGGTCCATATTTTCTATTTTTATCTGATTTATCCCGTTTTTTGAGGCTTTTTAATACCTCTTTAAAATTTAAACCTTTTTTTAATGACCTGTATTCCTTAAATCTTCTTTTAGCTCTAACATTTATATTTGCGGTTATATAAAATTTAAACATAGCATCTTTTAAAATCAAACTAGTTATATCCCTTCCATCAAGTACTGATCCTGCATATTTTTTTGGTGGATGGTAAGCACAATTTTGTTGAAATTTATAAACTATATTTCTAATATTTTTGTCTTTAGCTACAACTGAGGCTGAAATCGCAATCTTATCAGATAATAAATTTTTATTTTCCAAATCATAAATTTTTAAATTTTTTATTTTTTTTTTTATAGAGGTATAATTAAATTTTTTTGGGTTTTTCAATCTCATATTACCAATAAGTCGATATATCATTCCAGTTTCAAGCTTAAATAAATTATAATGTTTTGCTATAAGTTTTGCCTGAGTTCCTGCTCCTGCTGCTGCTGGTGAATCGATAGCTACCGTAATAAGTTTTTTTTCTTTCATATAATTTTTGCTTTAAAATTTTCTTTTAGAATTTTAAAAAAAGATGGAAATGATGTTTGAATTGATTTTGGATCAAATATTTTCCAGGTTCCACCAAGTGTTAGAGCAGCGATGGTACATAATGCCATTATTCTGTGGTCTTTTAAATAATTCTTTATTACGAAATGTTTATTTAGACTTAAATTAGGGTTACCGTAGATTTTAATAGAGCTTTTTGTTAGTTTGGTTTTAATCCCCATCATATTTAAAATTTTTGAACCAAGTTTTAGCCTTGGACTTTCTTTTTGATCAAGTTCTGATAAATTTTTAAAATATGAAATTCCTTTTGCTTTACACGCTACTAAAAAAATTATCAAAAATTCGTCAATCGCACTACTATTAAGTGAAGATGGGCAATTAATGCCCTTTAAATTTTGAACACTCTTAACATAGATGTCTCCACATTTTTCCCCATTGTAATTTTTAATATTTGTAGTTTTAATTTTTGCACCCATTTCATTTAAAATTTTGATTACCCCAAGTCTTGATGGATTTAAATTTATATGTTTCAAAATGAGCTCAGAATTTTTTGATAAAATAGTTAAAACTATAAAAAAAGATGCAGAGCTAATATCACCAGGAACTTTAATATTAAAATTACTTATCAATTTTGGACTCGATACTTTAATTAAATCAACTTTTTTACCCTTAGTAACTTTTATTGGTATCTTGAGGTTTTTAAACATTAATTCGGTATGATCTCTAGATTTATGTGCAATAATTTTCATCTCTCCTGGTGTGTTTAAAGATGCAAACATCACACAAGTTTTACATTGTGCAGACCCCATATTTTCATAAAAATTAATTGGTCTTAAATAATCACTTCCTAGTATTGATATTGGAAGTTTACTTTTGTTTATTGGAAAAAAACTTGCTCCTATTTTGCTTAACGGTTTTGTAACTCTTGAAAAATCTCTCTTCGAAAGACTTTGGTCCCCAATAATCTTTATCTTATTGGGTGATTTTATAAGTAGTGGTAATATTAGTCTTCCAACTGTTCCAGAATTACCTGCATTAAGTATTAATTTTTTTTTAAATTTAAAACCATTTATTCCTCTGCCTTCAATTAAACAGGTATTTTTGATAAATTTTACTTTTACTCCTAATTTTTTAAGACAGTTTATAGCGCTCAAAACATCCTCTGATTTTAATAAGTTTGATGCTTTTGAGATACCAATCGCTTGAGATGCAAGCAGAACCCATCTTATGGAGAGACTTTTATCTCCATCTACATTTATTTTCTTTTTAAATTTATTAATTTTGTTTTTTATAACTAAATAATTAGAACGCATAAATTTAGTTTATTTTGAAAGTTTTTCCAAAATATGCATTCTGGGCTATAGGATTATTTATAAGTTCTTTTGGGGTTCCTTGCGCAATAATTTTACAATCTGACAATATCATGGCTATGTCAACACAAGATAATAAGTCTCTAGCTTGGTGATCGCAGATTATAATCCCAATTCTTTCCTCCATTTGCAAATTTACAATTATTTTTTGTAACATCTGGATTGTTAAGACATCTAATGCTGCAAAACACTCATCTAAAAGAAGTATTTTAGGATCACCTAATAAAGATAGAGCAATTACTAGCTTTTTTTTTTGACCTCCAGATAAAACTGAAGCTTTTATATTTCTTATGTAATCAAGTTCGAATTTTGAAATCAGATACTCAATTCTGGTATTTTGATCTCTAATATCTTTAATTAGAACTTCAGCAACAGCTTTAAGATTCTGATAGGTTGTTAAATCACCAAAATAGCCACCATATTGTGGGACATATCCGATTTTAAACTTTCTTGTTCTTGTATAAATTGGGAAATTAGTAGCGTCATTGCTTCCAAATAATACCTTTCCAAAGTCTGGTTTTAATAAGCCAGTAATGAGATTAAATATTGTAGACTTTCCAGCTCCATTTGGACCTAATAAACCTAAAATTTCCCCGGGATTTATTTTAAAAGATATATTGTCTAATATCTTTCTTTGCTCAAATGATATTGATATATTTTTAACTTCTAGTAACGGATCATTATTTTTAAAAGATTTAATTCTAAATTTTTTAATTATTGCCATTTAGTTTTTAATTATAGCTTTTACTTTTTTTTTTTTATTTGTAACATAAATTTTTGATACTTTGTTCAACAAATTCATTGTAACTTCGTCTGCAATTAATTTACTATTTTCAGATTCATAATACACGTTATTTGAGATTTTCACTTTTTTATCTGAATACTTTAAAAAAAAGGTCATCACTTTTTATATTATGATCTTTATATGTTAAATTTACATTTTCATAAAAATGAGTATCTAAACTGATTTTATTATACAATGCATTATCAGAGAATATATATACTGTCCCGTGATCATATACCAAGATCTTAGCTTTAACATTTTTTAAAAGAAGTGTACTTTTATCATTTTCCTGAATTGTGCCTGAATCAGAATTAATTTCATAAATATTTCCATTATCATCAAGTGATTTATATGTAAGCTCGGAAATAACATTTTTATCCAACGTTTCCTCATTCTTACTAATTTTTTTCTCCACTAATTTATTTGACTCTGTTTTTTCAAGAATATTTGAATCTTTTCCAGATTTATTGATATAGTTGTAAGTTAAATATATAAGTAAAATAATTAGAACCACTATACTAAATTGTATAAAGTTTGATCTTGTCATTTAGCTAATATTTCCATCTAATATATTGTGAATATGAAGAACACCAATAGTTTTTCCACTTCTTGCACTTTTATGAACGCAAAGGCTTGTTATTTTTTTATCAGACATAATTGCAAGAGCTTTTACTGCAAGCATATTTTTATCAACACTTATAGGATTTTTTGTCATAATGTTTTTAACTGATGATGTTATCAATGATTCATTTTTATGTGAACTCCTCCTTATTTGACCATCAGTAATTATACCTGTAGTAATTTTTCTTTTATTAATTGCAATAAGAATTCCTAATTTTTTTTGAGTAATTAATTCAAGCGCTTTCTTCATATTTGTATTTTCATTAATAAATGGTATTTTTTTTCCTGAGATCATCAAATCTTCTACGGTTTTAAGTTTTGCGCCAAGACTACCACTTGGATGAAATTCTTTAAAATTTTGTTTACTGAATCTTTTTTTATTTAATGCAGCAACTGCTAAACAATCACCTATCGCAAGCTGTTCAGATGTACTACTAGTAGGAACAATTCCCAGCCCGGCTTCCTTCACTTCTGGTATAACTAACTTAATATCAGATGCTTTGTATAACAGAGAATTTTTTTTTGATACTATTCCAATTAATATAATTTTATATCTGTTAGCAAATTTAATTACTGGTATTAGTTCTTGCGTATTTCCAGAATTACTAATAACTATCAACAGATCTTTTTTTGATATGCTTCCAAGATTTCCATGGGAACAATCATTTGCAGAGATAGAAAAAGATGGACACCCTACAGAAGATAAAGTTGCAGCAATTTTTGATGCAATCAAATAACTTTTTCCAACTCCACAAAGTATAATTTTTGATTGACATTTTACTATAGCATTTACCGCTTTATCGAATGAGTTGTTTATTGATTTTTTTAATTTTTTTAATGCATCAATTTCAAGTTCAATTACTTTATTTGCAATTTTTTTATAAGTACTTTTTTTCATTAATGTTCAAAAACGTTAATTTTATATCCTGATAATTCTATATCTACTAAAATTGGAATTACTTTAATACATTTTTCATATAAATCTTTCCTATTTTCTCTCTCCAACATTTCTGAAAGTTTATTTTTAATATGAAATAAATATTCAGTATCTTGAGCTGCATAGCTAATCTGTTTTTCTGATAACTTTGGGTTACCCCAATCACTCTGCTGTTCTTTTTTTGAAATATCCTTACCACATATCTCTTTTACCAAATCTTTATAACCATGATTTGAGCTTGCAGTCCTTGCGATTTTAGAAGCCAATTTAGTGCAAAATATTTTATGAGGTGAAACTTTTAAATGATATTTAAGCCACATCAAATCTTGTCTAGCATAGTGCATTATGAACTGCGTACTCTTACTTGATAAAAGTTTTACTAAATTTGGTGCATCATAAGTTTTTCTATTTAATTTTATTAAAAAAAACTGTTTTGACTCCAATCCTATTTGCACAAGTGTAAGTGGATCTCTTCCTAACACTAGACCTAATGCCTCACAGTCTAAACTTACAGTTTTTTCATTAGATAAATCAATATCTGGTAAATCGTTCTCAAAAACTTTAATGTTATTCATTTTTAATTTATATATATAAAGACATAACAATATTGTCTATTTTTTGATAAATGATAACAAAAAAAATACTTATATTTGGAGCTAGTGGCCAAGTTGGTAGATATTGTATTAGAAGATTAGTAAAAAGTAATTACAAAATAACAGCGGTTACTAGAAATCTTCATCAAAAAGGCTACATTCTAAAAACTCAGGCACCAATTGGTTATTTAGATATTGTCCAAACAAATATATTTGACGAAAAAAAATTGGACCAATTATTATCAGAGGTAGACATATGTATTAACTTAATTGGAATATTATTTGAAAAAAATAAACTTAATTCTTTTGAAAATATTCACTCAATTTTTCCAAAAAAACTTGCTGAAATATGCAAATCAAAAAAAATTAAATTTTTACATTTATCCGCCCTTGGAATAGAGAAAGCCACAAATTCAAAGTATGCTAAAAGTAAACTAGCAGGTGAAAATTATATAAGAGATACACTTCCAAGCGCGACTATTGTAAAACCATCTCTTGTATATTCTCAAGATGATAACTTTAGTACAAGATTTTTAAGCATCATAAGTCTAGCACCAATCTTTCCTATATATTATGGAGGTAAAACAAAATTTACACCAATTCATGCATCGGATTTAGCAGATTTAATATTTTATTTAATTTCAAAAGAAATTCATTCAAAAACCATTGAGGCTTTAGGTCCTGAAGTATTAACTTTTAAAGAAATAATTAATAAATTATCTTATAGTATAAATAAAAAAAGATTTTTATTTCCAATGCCACTTTTTTTAGCAAAACTTTCTACGATTTTTTTACAAATTTTACCAGATCCTTTGATAACTCTTGATCAATTAAATCTTTTAAAGTATGACAATATAAAATCTGAAAATAGTATTTCAAATTTTGATATTGGTTGTCCGAGTAAACTCAAGTTTGATGAAGCTATTAAGAAATATGCTTATACTTGGAGAGAAGGTGGACAATTCTCTGTAAAAAATAAAAATGATTTTAAAAACTAAATGAAATTATGATAATTATTGTATACTTATTAATTATATTAATTCTAATATTTGTTTGTTTCATTGGTATTAAGGCTGCAAGTGCTGGTATTGAAGCTAAGCAATTAAATAAAAAAAAATTTACTAAAATAAAAAATAAAAATAAAAATATAACTCAAGAATTATTTAATTTAAATAAACTTTATAAATCAAAGGCAATATCAAAAATTGAATATCAAAAAGCAAAAAGAAAAATACTCAAAGATTAAGCAGATTTAATTTTTTTCTCAATAAATTTTGGTACTTCATTATCCTTATCAATCAATTCATCTTTTTTACCTTTTGGCTGGAAGGCATAGAGCAAATGTAATTTACAATATGAAAAATCTTTGAGTGATTTACGGCCACAAAAATAGAACGAGCTTTCGTTTGGATGTCCAATTGGCCATTTACAGGAATTTTCATCAAGTTCCTCTAGCTGTTTTGGATTTTCTGGTTCAAAATCTTTCTCTATTATTAAAGACTTGAATTTTGATTTAGAAAATCTTCTTTTTATGTAAGCTTTACTGTCTGGACTTTTGTGTTCTAAATTTTTAGAAATATTTTCTCCAAATGATTTATTTTTAATTTTTGCTGATAAATTAAGTCTATGAGCTTTACCTATTACTGCGTTTCTACTGATTCCTCCAATAATCTCAGCGATTTGACTTGCTGTTTTACCTTTACCCCACAAATCTCTTAAAATTTTAACTTTTTCTTCAGTCCACATAGACACTATATATTGTGTTATATAATTTTTTTTATACTATATAGATACACATATCAAATATTTAATTACAAGTTAAAAATTTGTTTTTTTAACAAAAATTTTTATAAACAGTTAAAAGTATTTACTTATGGTTGAAATTGAAAAAAAATACAAAATTAATGTTAAAAAATTCGGGATTTTTAATTTCGAGGGTTTTATTTCTTTATATCTGAGGGAGTGTAGCAGATTCTTTGTAGTTTGGGCTCAAACTCTTTTATCTCCATTGATATCAAGTTTATTGTTTTTGACAGTTTTAACTCTAGCAATTGGAAAAGGTAGAAGCGATGTTTTGGGTTATTCATTTATAATTTTTCTAGCGCCAGGACTTATAATACAATCTATGATACTCCAAAGTTTTTCTCATTCTACAAGTTCTTTAATGATATCAAAAATGCAAGGAAATATTGTAGATTTACTATATGCCCCATTATCACCGACAGAGGTAACAACTTCTATCATTTTGGCTGCAGTTACAAGAGCAATAGTTATTGGATTTGTTTCAACTTTAGTATTTCTATTTATCGTTGATTTGCCAATAAAAAATATTGGATACGTTTTGTATGCAGCTTTTTTTGGGTCTTTTTTTATTGGATCAATTGGATTCATAACAGGATTGTGGGCGACTAAATTCGATCACACAGCAACAATTACAAACTTTATTATTCAGCCATTGAGTTTTCTTTCAGGAGTTTTTTATACAATTGATAAGCTGCCCTCAGTTTTTCAAGCTATTAGTCAAATAAACCCCTTCTTCCATATAATTAATATTTTTAGATACGGGTTCCTGGGTACTTCTGATGGGGATTTGTTTTTTGGTATAATGTTTCTACCGATTTTATCCTTGTTTGCTTGGTTCGTGGCATTTGTACTCTATAAAAAAGGTTATAAAATTAAATCATAATGTCATCCTTAGCAAAAAATTATAAAAGAAGAAAAATTTCATTTTATAAGGGAAAAGGAAGCTTTTTATATTCTTCCAAAGGTGTCAGATATTTAGATTTTGTTCAGGGTATAGCAGTTAACTCTCTAGGACATTCAAACCCTAATTTAAATAAAGCTTTACTGAAACAATCAAAAAAGGTTTGGCATGTTTCAAATGCTTTTGAAATCCCCGAGGGAGAAAGACTTGCAAAAAGACTTACAAAAAATACTTTTGCAGACTATGTTTTATTTCAAAACTCTGGCGCTGAGGCTACTGAGGCTGCTGTCAAAGCAGCAAGAAAGTTTTTTTATTTAAGAAATAAACCATTTAAAAATAGAATTCTTTGCATCAAAAACTCATTTCATGGAAGAACGCTTGCTGCAATCTATGCGAGTGGATCAAAAAAAATGACAGAGGGTTTTGGTCCAAAAGTTCCGGGCTTTGATCACTTTGAATTCGGAGATCATGAAGCACTCAAAAAAGCTATTACCAAAAAAACTGCAGCAATTATGGTAGAACCTGTGTTAGGTGAGGGCGGTATTAAAGTAATTCCAAATTGGTGTTTGAAAGCTTTAAGAAAAATTTGCAACCAAAAAAAGATACTATTAATTATTGATGAAGTGCAAAGCGGTATAGGTCGATCTGGAAAATTTTTTGCTTTTGAATATTCAGGAATTAAGCCTGATATTGTTCCAATAGCAAAAGGTATTGGTGGAGGCTTTCCTATAGGAGCAGTTTTAATGAATAAAAAAGTTGCTAAAGGAATGACTCCTGGAAGTCATGGATCTACATTTGGAGGGAATCCGTTAGCCATGGAAATAGGTAATGCTGTTTTAGATCAAATTTTAAAGAAATACTTTCTGAAAAATGTTCAAAAAAATTCAAAGTACTTTCTTGATAAACTGAAAATAATCAAAAAAGATTATCCACATGTAATAAAAGAAGTTAGAGGTCTTGGTTTACTAATTGGCATTCAATTGTATGACAAACAATCTTTATTTATCAAAAAACTTCAAGAAAATAAATTATTAACAATTAGAGCAGCAGAAAATGTAGTACGAATATTACCACCTCTTAATGTAAAAAAATCTGAGATAGACATGTCATTAAAAATAATAAAAAAAGTTTGCAATGAATTTTAAAAAATCATGAAACATTTTATTAACTTAAGAGACATATCTGTAAAAGATCTAAAAAAAATAATTTCAGACGCTAAAAGAAGAAAAGCACAAAGAAAAAATACTAGCACATTAGACCCTGATAAGGATAAACCTCTAGAAGGCAAACTATTAATACAAATGTTTGAAAAATCTAGTTTAAGAACAAGACTAAGTTTTTATATCGCGATTAAACAACTTTCCGGAGGAGCTTTAACTTTACGACCGGATGAACTTCATTTGAGTAAAGGTCAAGAGAGCTTAGTTGATACTGCAAAGGTAATTTCAACTTTTGGAAATGCATTTATGCTAAGGACCGACAGTGAAAAAAAAATAGATATTTTAAAAAAAAAAATGACTATTCCATTAATAAATGGATTATCTCCCAATAATCACCCAACACAGATACTGAGTGATATTTTTACAATCGAAGAAATAAAAAAAAAATCAATATCAAAATTACAAATTTCTTGGATTGGAGATTCAAATAATGTACTTAACAGTTTAATTGAAGCATCTGTAAAATTTTCTTTCAAATTAAATATTGGTTGCCCAAAAAATTATGAGCCAAGTAAAAAACTGTTAAAATGGGCAAAACAAAATAATTCAAAAATTAAAATATTTAATGATAGTAAAAAGGCAGTATTAAATAGTGATGTAGTTTTTACAGATAAAGTAATTTCAATGAATGATAAGGTAAATAGAAATAAAAAATTAAAAGATTTCAAAAAATTTCAGGTAAATTCAAATTTGATGAAAAACTGTAAAAATGCTATTTTTTTACATTGTTTGCCAAGAGGTTCCGAAGTAACTGATGAGGTATTTTTAAGCAAACAATCTAAAGTTTGGGAACAAGCTTTAAATAGAATTTATGTTCAAAAAAGTATTTTATTATATTGCTTTGGAAAATTAAGGTAGATTTTTTGGTGTATCACTACTTTGATTTAAATATAAAATTACTGAAGCCCTATCTTTTTCATCTTTAAGCCCAGCAAAGCCCATTTTATTTCCTTTAATCCACTTTGATGGCTTGATGAGAAAACCATTCATTTCCTCCCAAGTCCATTCTTTTTTATAATCCGACAGTGCTTTCGAATATTTGTAGTCTGTTACTGCTCCAACAGGTCTAAACATAACATTCCATAGTTTTGGACCAATATTATTTCCACCACCTTTCTTTATACTATGGCATGCTTTACATTTTTTAAAAACTTTTTGACCATGCTCAACATTACCAACTGCTAAAAAGGCTGTTATATCTAAGTCTGTTTCGGTGCTAGAGGAAATTACTTGTCCATCTTGATCTGTTGCTTCAACCTTGTAGCTAGCTACTTCTAGCTTATCAACTTTAAAAACGATATCAGATAGCTTTCCAATTCCAAAAATAATTAGAAAAGTTACTAAAATTGCTGCGATTATTTTATTTATTTCGAAAGAATCCATTTTTATAATTAAACGTTTGAAGATATACCATGTAATTGATTAAATTACCTAATTTTAAATTAATCAATTTGCGTCCGTTAGACGCATAATTTAATAAACTTATGTCAAAAACAGTTATCATTATACCCTCTAGAATGTCAGCAAAAAGATTACCAAATAAACCTCTTTTAAAAATAAATGGAAAATCAATAATTTCACTCGTTTATTCAAATGCTGTAGCGTGTAAGATTGGTAGAGTAATTGTTGCCACTGCAGATAAAAAAATATCTCATGAAATAAAGAAATATAACGGAAATGTTATACTAACTTCAAAAAAACATCAATCTGGTACAGATAGGATTTGGGAAGCTTTCAAAAAATTAAAAGACAAAAATTTGAAATATATAATTAATCTTCAAGGAGATGAACCTACAATTTGCCCTAATGATGTAATAAGATTAAATAAAACTGTAATTAAAAATAAGTTTGACATTTGCACGCTTGCATCAAAGATCAAAAGTAATAAATCTTTAAGTAATAAAAATATAGTTAAAGTAATTACTAACCAAAAAATTAGTTATATTAACGCATCTAAAGCAAAATTATTTACTCGAAATATAAAAAAAAATAATAATAAAACTTATCAACATATTGGTATTTATCATTATAGTGTTTCTGCACTTAAAAAATTTTGCGAACTGAAAAGAACAAAAAATGAAATTAAAAATAAACTTGAACAGTTAAGAGCATTAGATAATAATATACCAATAAATGTAATTCTTGCGAAAAAACAAGTAATTGGAATTGATACAAAAGAAGATTATAAGGAATTAAAAAAAATTTTAGAATATAAGACCTAAATGAAAATTTTATATCAAGGAAACAAAGGGGCATACTCTCAACTAGCTGCATTAGAGGTATTCCCAAAATCAAATACAATATCATGTAAAACTTTTGAAGATTGTTTCAAAAGGTGTGAAGAGGACGAGAGTCTTAAGTCTATTATCCCAATTGAGAATTCAATTGCAGGAAGAGTTGCAGATATTCAGTACTTAATGAATAAGTATAAATTACAAATTTATGCAGAACATTTTCATAAGGTTTCACACAATTTGTTAGTAAAGCCGGGTACCCTAATGAAGAATCTTAAATATGTAAGATCACATTCGCAAGCAATATCTCAGTGTCAAAAAATAATAAATGAGTATAACCTTGATCCAATAATTGCAGCAGATACAGCAGGGAGCGCTAAATTTATAAGTGAAAATTTAGCTGACGATGAAGCAGCAATAGCATCAACTCTTGCTGCAAAAATCTATAATCTTGAAATTCTTAAAAATAACATAGAAGACGATGAAAAAAATGTGACAAGATTTTTAATAATGGGTAAGAAAGTTCAACATCCAGAATTGAAAGATAATAATTACATTACAAGTTGTATTTTTAAAGTAAAAGACAAACCGGCAGCTCTTTATAAATGTTTGGGAGGTTTTGCAACGAATGATGTATCTTTGAGTAAACTTGAAAGTTTCTCAGATCAAAGCAGTTTTGAACAATACCTATTTTTATGTGATATTGTTGGTCATATAGAGGATCCCAAAGTTCAAAAATCCTTGGAAGAACTTGGATTCCACACAATTAGCCTTGAAATATTAGGAGTATATCCAGCAAGCCCATTTAGAAATCTCTAATTTTTTTATTTTGAAGCTTGTAGATTAAATTTTATTGCTGATATAATACTTTTGGAGGCTAGAGGTGAATTCTGCTTGAACCCGATCAGATCTTAACGGAAGCAGTCGTAAAGACAGTCTTTCAGGTTCTAGTCTCCTTAAATAATATGACAAATAATTCTAAAGTGTTAGCTTTAAAATATAGACCACAAAATTTTAATGATATTATTGGTCAAGAAGTAATTACAGAAACTATTAAGAATTCATTAAAGGCTGACAAGATACCAAATGCATATTTATTTACAGGTATAAGAGGAGTTGGAAAAACTACAATCGCAAGAATAGTTGCAAAATCCCTTAATTGCTCAAATGGATTTGAGAATTCTTGTAAAGAAAAATGTAGCAATTGCGATGCCATTACAAATTCAAACCATTTAGATATTTTGGAAATGGATGCTGCTAGCAAGACAAGTGTCGATGACGTAAGAGATTTAATTGAGTTTTCAAGATATGGACCAACAACAGCAAAGTATAAAATTTTTATTATTGATGAAGTTCATATGTTAAGTAAACAAGCATTTAACGCGCTGTTAAAAACTTTAGAGGAACCTCCAGAATATCTTAAATTTATTTTTGCAACTACTGAAATTAAAAAAGTTCCAATTACAGTCGTCTCTAGATGTCAAAGATTTGATTTGTCAAGAATAAAATCGTCTGAATTGTTCGAATTTATAAAAAAAGTTAAGGATAAAGAAAATGGAAAAATCTCAGATGATGCATTAAAATTTATTGTGAAACTTTCAGAGGGATCAGTGAGAGATGCTCTGTCTTTGCTGGATAAAGCATTACTAAGTATTGATAAAGATAAAGAATTAGACTTAAAATCAGCTCAGAAAATTTTTGGATATTTTGATAAATCTAATTTAATTGAAATTTTTGAAGCTTTATTAAAGGGGGATCAATCAAAAACTTTGGAAATTTATAGAAGTATATATGAACAAGGTGTTGATCCAAAAATCTTTATAAATGATTTTTTAGAAATACTTTATTACTTCAAAAATATTGAGGCTATATCTCAGGAGTCAAAAAATTTTGATTTAAATACTGAAGAATTCCAATCAATTAAAAATTTGTCGAAAAAAGTAAATACTGAAACGATAATTTTATTTTGGCATTTTACTATAAAAGTTCTAGATGAACTTGATATTGTTGCAGATCAAAATATTTCTATTGAAATGTTTTTGATAAGACTAATGCATATTAAATCGTTAAAGACTAATGAGCAAAGTTCAAAGTTAGAGACTAATATTGAAAATAAAATAAAGACAAACAACCCAATTAAAAATAAAGATAAAATTAAACAAATAAAAAACGTTATTCAAGAAAAGAAATTAAACCCACCAAAAATCGAAGTTGATAAAGTTAAAGATGAACCTAAGTTAGTCAATTTAGATGATTTAATTGAATTGTGTCAGATTAAGAGAGAACTTCAATTAAAGTATGAACTCGAAACAAATGTTAATCTAGTTAAATTTGAATATGGAAGGATAGAAATTTCCTTTAATGAAAAATTAGAAAAAAACTTCATAAAAAATTTAACTGTCAAATTACTAGAGTGGACAAATAAAAGATGGATAATTAGTCTTTCAAAAAAAGAGGGTAATAAAACTATTAGGGAATCTAAAGTAGATTTTAAAAAAAAAAATTTCGAAGACGCAAAAAAAACAGAAACATACGAAAAAGTAATTGAGAGTTTTCCCGACGCAGAGTTAACTGAGGTAAAAAAAGATGACTGATTTTTCTAAAATCATTGATAAAGCAAAAGAATTAGAACAAAAAATGCGAGAGAGCCAAGAAAAAATTAAAAATATTTCAGTTGAGGGCTCTTCAGGATCTGACTCAGTAAAAGTAACTCTAAATGGGGATGGCGAAATGATTAAGATTTTAATTTCTGATGAAATTCTTAAAGAAGATAAATCTATTTTAGAAGACTTAATTTTAGCAGCTCATAACAATGCAAAAGAAAAGTTAAAAAGTAAAACCACTGAGGAAATCTCAAAAGCAACAGGAGGTATTGGGATACCTGGTTTTAAATGGCCATTGTGATAAATGCAAAGTATAAACGAGATAGAAGAATTAATTAAACTTATTTCAAAGCTTCCCGGCTTAGGACCTAAATCAGCAAAAAGAATTGTATTAAAATTAATTAACAATAGGGACGAGTTAATAAAACCTATGGCAAAAGTTTTAGTAGATATATATAAAAATATTTCTAGGTGTAAAATTTGTGGAATATTAAAAACAACTTCAATCGAGTGTAATTACAATAGTTGTAGAATTATTAAAAAAAAGTACGATAAAATTTGTGTTGTTGAAGATATAGCAGATCAGTGGAGCATAGAGGCCTCCAATACCTTTAGTGGATATTTTCATATTTTAGGAGGTACTTTAGAATCATCCTCAAATAATAGGGATACTTTACTAATTAGCTCTTTAATAGAAAGAATTAAACAAGAGAAGATTGAAGAAATAATAATTGCTACCAGTGCAACAGTTGAGGGACAAACCACAGCTTATTACATAAGAGATTGTCTTAAAGGATTGGATGTTAAGATCTCTAAACTTGGCCAAGGACTTCCTATCGGAGGGGAAATTGAAAATTCGGACGATGGGACTTTATATTCAGCTTTTAAAAATAGATCCGAGCTAGGTGGAGACTCAGATTGATTTTTTCATTATTCTGTTGAAGTGAAGCAAGGGCTCTGTATATCCAGAGGGCTGGTTTTTTCCGTGGAAAATTAAATCACATGATGTTTTAAAAGCTATAGATTGATAGTAATTACTTGCCATTTGTTGATAAGGTGCTTGCCCTTGCATGCTTTTATCTTTCAAATTTTGATTATCTACTACTTTTGCCATTTTTTTCATTATTTCGAGAACTTGTTTTTTACTGCAAATCCCGTGATGTAACCAGTTTGCAATATGCTGACTGCTAATTCTACAAGTTGCCCTGTCTTCCATTAGCCCGATACCATTTATATCAGGAACTTTTGAACAACCAACAGATTGATCAATCCATCTAACTACATAACCAAGTATGCCTTGGGCATTATTTCTAAGTTCTTTTGATATTTGGTCTTTAGACCAATTGTGTTTAAATTTTATAGGTATTTCAAGTAAATCATCTAATTTCGCATGCTTTCTTTTTTTAAGTTCTTTATGCTTAGAGAATACATCAATCTCATGATAATGAAGTACGTGTAATCCGGCAGCTGTTGGTGAAGGTACCCAAGCACAATTTGCACCAGACTTAGGATGTAAAATTTTTTGATGCATCATATTTTTTAATAGGTCCGGCATTGCCCACATACCCTTTCCTATTTGTGCCTTACCTGAAAAACCACAAGATAAGCCAACATCTACATTATTATCCTCATAAGCCAACAACCATTTAGTTGATTTCATATCATTCTTTAAAACCATTGGTCCCATTTCCATTGATGTATGAATTTCGTCGCCGGTTCTATCTAAAAAGCCGGTATTTATAAAACAAACCCTTTTTTTAAGAGTTCTTACACACTCTTTTAAGTTTAAAGTTGTTCTTCTCTCCTCATCCATAATACCAATTTTTACTGTATATTTTTTTAACTTTAAAATCCTTTCCACATTTTCAAAAATAATATTTGTAAAGTTACATTCCTCTGGTCCATGCATTTTTGGCTTCACAATATATATGCTCTGTTTTCTTGAATTTTTTTTCTTACTGAAATCATGTTTACATGCCGCTGATGTTATAAAAGCATCCAAAATACCTTCTGGGCACTCTGAACCATCTTTAAGTAAAATACATGGGTTAGTCATAAGGTGTCCCACATTTCTATTTAAAAGCAACGATCTTCCATGTAATTTTATTTTAGAACCATTTTTTGAAATATAATATCTGTCACTATTTAACTTTCTTAAAACTTTTTTTCCATTTTTTGTGAAAGAGGATTTTAAATCTGCTTTCATTAAGCTTAGCCAGTTTTTATAACCTAATACCTTATCCTCTGCATCAACAGCCGCAACGCTATCTTCATGATCACAAATTGTAGTAATAGCAGACTCCAAATAAATATCATGAATTTTAAGTTTGTCTTGATTTCCATCTGGATTGTTAACTTCCATTTTGCCACTTAAGTCAAATAATATATCAATATGTAAATTGTTATTTTTAAATAATAAGGATGAGAGCTTGCCATTTTTTTTTGAATAACCAATAAACTGATCAGGATTTAAAAGTATAAGATTCAATTTATTTTTATTGATATTTGGAATTTCTTTTAAATTTTTCCAGCTTTGTTTTTTTAATGGAATATATTTATCCAGAATATTTCTTGCATATTTAATTACCTCGTTACCTCTAATAGGATTATATGTATTACCTTTAACTGCCCCTTTTGTTTCTGGAATTATATCAGCACCATAAAGGCTATCATACAAGCTCACCCATCTTGCATTAGCAGCATTTAATAAAAATCTTGCATTTGAAACAGGACAAACTAACTGTGGTCCACATATTTTAGAAATTTCTTCATCAACATTACTAGTTTGAATTTTGAAGTTTTGACCCCTCTTTTTTAAATAACCAATTTTTTCTAAAAATTCTTTATAATTTTTTTTGTTAAAATTTTTATCTTTATTTTCAAGATGATAAGAGTCTATAGATTTTTGAATTTTTTCACGTGTATCAATCAATTTTTTATTAATAGGCGAAAGTTTGTGAACCACTTGATTAAATCCTTTCCAAAATCTGTGCTTAGAGACCCCAGATTTTGGTAAAAGATCCTTATTAACAAATTCATATAAAATTTTTGATACTGACAAGTCAAATATTTTGATAAATTGATGTTTTTTTTTCATATAAATATACTTAATATAAAGATTATTTATTTGTATTTGACATTTTATTGCCTATTTTAAATTGATAAAGAATAATATTAATTAAAAATATGAAAAATTATTTAAATTTCGAGACAGATATAAAGCAATTAGAAGCAGAGCTAGAGAATTTGAAGGATCCTTATAACAAAGAAGGGCTGTCCGAGGTTGATACTGACAAAATTACCCAGTTACAAACAGAATTGGATGATAAGTTAAAGGATATCTATTCTAATCTCAATCCATGGCAAAAAACTCAGGTAGCAAGACATGAGGAAAGACCAAAATCAAAATTTTTTATAGATAACTTATTTACTGACTTTATCCCTTTACACGGAGATAGGTTTTATGGCGAGGACAAATCAGTTATTTCTGGCTTCGCAAAGTTCAACACAACTTCAGTTTTAGTAATTGGTCAGGAAAAAGGAGATAGCTTAGAAACAAGAATTGACAGGAACTTTGGTATGATGAAACCAGAGGGATATAGAAAAACAAATAGATTAATGAGATTAGCAGATAAATTTAATTTACCAATAATTATATTTGTAGATACACCTGGAGCATACCCAGGAGTTGGTGCAGAAGAGAGAGGACAAGCAGAAGCCATTGCAAAATCTATAGAGTGTAGCATGAATTTGAGGGTGCCCACGATATCTGTAATTATAGGTGAGGGCGGCTCAGGTGGTGCAATTGCATTAGCATCCTCAAGTAAAGTTTTAATGTTGGAAAACGCTATTTACTCCGTCATATCACCCGAGGGATGCGCTTCAATTTTATGGAGAGATCCAAAAAAAACTCTGGAGGCGGCAACTGCAATGAAATTATCTTCAGAAGACCTTTTTAATTTGAGAATCATTGATGAAATTATTAAGGAACCAATAGGTGGTGCACATAGAGGGAGCGAAACAGTTTTAAAAAATGTAAAACATTCAATTGAAAGAAGTTTAAATGATCTCTTAAGCTTGAGCAGAGAAGATATTTTTGAGGAGAGAAAAAAAAAATTTTTATCAATTGGCAGATCAAAAGGTTTCTATTCCAGCTCTACATCTAAAGATAAATTAACTTTACAAACTAGCAAATTTAATAAACTGATCCAAAAAATTAAAGATAATAAAAAAGTTTCTAGTTTAGTGTTTTTAATTTTCATGATTTTAATATTTTCAAGTTTTTTTATTTAAATTAATTAAAGTCTTCCACAACAATTCTTATATTTTTTTCCAGTTGCTTCACATTTATCATTTCTAGATATTTTTTGTCCTTGTTTTAATATTAATAGGCATTTTGGATTGTTAACAATATTATTACTTTGTTTTATATTTTTTTGATCATTTTGTTTTTCAACAATAGTTAAATTGATTAATATTTTTATTAGGTCATTTTTCAGCTTTATCAATAAATTTTCAAATAACGAAAATGCTTCCTTTTTATACTCCACCAAAGGGTCTCTTTGCCCGTAAGACCTTAAACCAATTACTTGTCTTAATTGTTCAAGGTATTGAATATGCAGCTTCCAATTCATATCGATTGACTGTAAAAAAATTCTTTTTTCGATTTCTTTAGACTGTTCTTCCCCAATTAATTTTATTCTTTCTTGTCTTTTTTCTAAAAACTTATCTTTAATTTTATTCTTAAATATTTTTTCCTCATCTGATAATAGTTTATTTAACTCATCATCTGAAAAACTTTTTCCTAAAATTAACCTTAGTTGACCTTCAAAATCTTTATTATTTTTAAATTTTAATAAATCATTTATTATTTCATCAAGGAAAACATCAGAGTATTCAAAAATTCTATTTGACTTAATAACGTCATTTCTTTGACTAAAAATTACTTGCCTTTGATCGTTTAGAACATTATCAAACTTTAATAACGTTTTTCTAATATCAAAATTCCTAGATTCCACTTTTTGTTGTGCTCTTTCAATTGCTTTATTAATCCACGGATGATCAATACTCTCTCCATCTTTCAATCCTAATTTTTCAAGCACGTTTGTCATGGAATCTGATCCAAAAATCCTCATAAGATCGTCTTCTAAACTCACAAAAAATATTGAATTTCCCTCATCTCCTTGTCGTCCGGCTCTACCTCTTGCTTGATTATCAACCCTTCTAGACTCCATTCTTTCAGTACCTAGAACAAATAAACCACCAAGATTTTTAATTATTTTTTTATCATTGTCTAATTCGTTCTTACCGTCTTTTTTACCACCTAATTTTATATCAACACCTCTGCCAGAGATACTAGTTGTTATAATTATAGATTTTAATTTTCCTGCATCAGCAATAATATCGGCTTCTTTTTCGTGGTTCTTCGCATTTAAAACTGTGTGTGGTATTTTTTCCTTTTTTAAAAGTGTAGAGTATGTTTCTGATTTATTTATACTTGATGTAAAGACTAACATTGGTTGACCATTTGAATAACACTCTTTTATTTTTTTCAGAATTGCTTGATTTTTTTCTTCATCTGTGCGGAAAATCTGGTCATTCCAGTCTTTCCTAATCATTTTTTTATTTGTAGGAATAGTTGTAACTCCTAAATCATAGATTTCTTGAAATTCTTCAGCTTCTGTTAAAGCAGTTCCTGTGCACCCAGACAATTTTTTATATAATTTAAAATAATTTTGATATGTTATTGATGCTAATGTTTGATTCTCAACTTGTATTTCAATTTTTTCTTTT
>CACHYG010000017.1 GCA_902584015.1 uncultured Pelagibacteraceae bacterium | reverse complement strand
TCCATTTCATCCGTACATTGTAATAAAAGATCTATTTGCCTTACTAATTTTTTTAATAGTTTTTGCCTTTTTTGTTTTTTATTCTCCAAACATTCTTGGTCATGCTGATAACTATATTGAAGCGAATCCAATGGTAACGCCTGCTCATATTGTTCCTGAGTGGTATTTACTTCCTTTCTACGCAATTTTAAGATCTGTTCCTGATAAACTTTTAGGCGTTATTGCAATGTTTGGTGCTTTGTTTATACTAGTAATACTTCCTTGGCTTGATACTTCAAAAACGAGATCAGCAGTTTTTAGACCATTATATAAACAATTTTATTGGTTCTTAGTAGCTGACGTTTTAATACTAGGTTACGTTGGAGCAATGCCAGCCGAAGGAATTTATCTATTAGTTGCAAGAGTAGCTACTGCATATTATTTTGCTCATTTTTTAATCATTCTTCCTATCTTAAGCAAGAAGGAGAAAGTGTTAGATGTGCCACTGAGTATTACAGAACCTGTCTTAGGTGGGTCAGTTAGTGCGTCAGTTTTAAGGGAAAGAAAAGATAAATTATGAAAAAATTTATAATTTTCTTTTTTTTTTTAACTACATTATTTTCAAATAGTTCAATTTCATTTTCTGCAGAAAAAGCTGCGGAACCCATGAGTCCTGGCTGGAGTTTTAAAGGTTTTTTTGGAACTTTTGATAGAGCATCACTACAAAGAGGTTACCAGGTATACACAGAAGTTTGTGCATCATGCCACTCAATGAAACATTTAAGTTATAGAAATCTATCCCAACCTGGCGGTCCAGAATTTAGTGAGGAACAAGTTAAAATAATAGCTTCGCAATTTGAAGTAAGAGATGGACCAAATGATGATGGTGAAATGTTTGATAGACCAGCAAGACCTTCAGATAATTTTGTAAGCCCGTACGCAAATGATAAAGAAGCAACTGCTGCGAACGGAGGAGCATACCCACCTGATATGTCGGTACTTGTTAAAGCCAGAAAGGGTGGAGCGGACTATATTTATTCTTTACTACTTGGTTATGAGCAACTACCCGAAGGTATTTCTTTAGATGATGGAGTTTATTACAATAAATACATGGCAGGTAATAAAATTAAAATGTCAAATCCCTTATCTGAAGGTATAGTTGAATATGCAGATGGAACTAATGCTACAGAAGAACAGATGGCAAGAGATGTTACAACATTTCTTTCATGGGCTGCAGAACCACATTTAGAGGAACGACATAAAATTGGATTTAGGGCAATAATATATTTGATTATAATTACAATCTTAGTTTATTTTAGTATGAAAAAAATTTGGTCACGTGTTGAATCTGAAGTTTAAAACATCACCATCTTTTACAATATAATCTTTACCTTCTAACCTCATCTTTCCATTACTCCTTGAGTTAGACCATCCGTTGTTTTCAATAAAATCCTTATAAGACACAGTTTCAGCTCTAATAAAACCTTTTTCAAAGTCTGTATGTATTTCACCAGCAGCTGTAGGCGCTGTACAATTTTTTTTAATAGTCCATGCTCTAGTTTCTTCTGGCCCGGATGTAAAGAATGTTTCTAATTTCAATATATTATAACCTTTACTAATTAATTGATTGAGGCCAGTGTCATTAATATCAATCATATTCATAAAGTTCTTTTTTTCTTCTTTCTCAAATTGATTAATTTGATTTTCAATATCGGCCGAAATAATAATAGTATTCTGGGAGCCATATTTTTTAATAAAGTTATTTGTATAATTATTTCCATTTTTAATACTTTCTTCGTCTACGTTACATACGTAAATCTTTGGTTTTATTGTTAACAGCCCGGTTTGATTCATGATCTTATCATCATATTCATTTGCAAATATAGATAATTCTTTACCGTTATTTAGTGCTTCAAATGCATTCTCTAAAATTTCTAGTAACTTCTCGTCTAAATTTTTTTTGTTTTTCTTGTCCAATCTTTTTTGTAAAGATTCTATATCTGCTAACATCATTTCAGTTTCAATAATTTCCAAATCTCTTATTGGATCAACACTAGTATTAACATTTTGGATATCTTCAGAGTCAAAGCATCTTATCATATGAACAATTGCATCAACTTCTCTAATATGAGAAAGAAATTTATTTCCTAATCCCTCACCTTTTGAGGCGCCTTTGACTAGACCAGCAATATCGACGAATGAGATTGTAGTATAGATTTTTTTTTTAGAACCAGAAATTTCTGAAAGTCTATCAATTCTCTCGTCTGGAACTGGCACTATTCCAATATTTGGATCGATAGTGCAGAAAGGAAAATTTTCAGCTTGAGCTTTGGAAGAGTTTGTCAAAGCATTAAACAAAGTTGATTTACCAACATTTGGTAAACCTACTATACCGCATTTGAAACCCATCTATTTATTATTTACTGTACTTGAAAACAAATCTAATTTTTTATCAATAAGAATTGGTAAAGATTTTGTAATATTTTCAGTCATCGAGGAAAGCTCTATTTTTTCATCTTCATTAAAATCTTGCAAGACATGATCCGATACTTCTATATGATTTTTTGGATGTCCAATGCCAATTCTTACCCTTGAATAATCTTTTCCAATAAATTTATCTATGGACTCTATACCATTATGCCCTGCACTAGATCCCCCAAACTTTGTTTTTATCTTTCCGAAATCTATATCTAGATCGTCGTGAAAAACTATTACATTTTCTGCTTCAATTTTAAAATATTCAATTAATTCTCTAATGCAAACCCCAGAGTTATTCATAAATGTAAGTGGTTTAATTGCATAAACCTTTCTTCCATTAATTGTACCAGTTGTTAACAATCCTTTAAATTTTGGTTTTTGTTTTGATAAACCAAATTTTTGATTTATTGCATCTATAATTTTAAATCCGATATTGTGACGGTTATTCTCACTATTAGGGGAAGGATTACCAAGACCTACAAAAAGTAACATTATTATTTTATTTAAAGTTTTTCAGCTTATTTATTTTTTTTCTGGTTGAGATTTTTTATCATCTCCTTTTTTAGCATCATCTTTCTTTTCAGATTTAGCTGCATCCGCAGGAGGTGCTTTTCCATCTCCCTCAACTCCTTCAGTTGCTTGAGTTGCACCTTCTTCACTTGTTGCTTCAGCACCTTCCGTAGCTTCTGCTGGTTTTTCTGGTTCTTTAATAACTGTAGGTGCTGCTAGTGTTGCAACAACAAAATCTCTTCCTTGTATTGTTGGATGGACATTTTCGGGGAGTTTAATAGCCGATATTTTAAAACTTTGACCGATATCAACTCCATCTAGATCCACTATAAGTTCATTAGGAATATTTTCTGTTGGACATTTTAGTTCAACTTTTCTCCTTACGATATTTAGTACACCGCCTCTTTTTAATCCTGGTGATTTATCGGTATTAATAAATTTTACTGGTATTTGTAAAATTACTTTACCGCCTTTTACAATTCGTAAAAAATCAACATGTGTTGGTTCGTCTGACAAAATATCAAATTTAACATCTCTTGGCAAAACATTTTGATCCTGACCATCAATTTTTAAATTAATTATATTAGATAGAAAATTATCTCTTTCTAACAAGTTAATTAAAGTTTTTTTTGAAACAGATATGTTTTGATTTTTATCTTGACCTCCATAAATAACTGCCGGAACATTACCTTGAGATCTTAAAGTGTTTAATTCACCTTTAGTTTTTGTACTTCTTATGTTGGCTTCTAAAGTATTCATAAAAGATAGGTTTTTTAACCCAACTTTATCTATAAAACAAGAAAATTATTTGAATAAATCCGAGACTGATGTTGAATTAGATATTCTTTTAAGAGCTTCACCAAGAAGATTAGAAATACTTAAAATTTGAATATTCTTTGCATTACCTATTTTTTTGGAATTATCAATCGTATCTGTAATTACTAAGTTCTTGATGGGAGAGTTTTTAATTTTTTTAACAGCGTCTCCACTCAATACTCCATGAGTTATATAAACGTGTATTTCTTTTGCACCTCTAGATTTTAACATTTTTGCAGCATTTACTATTGTCCCACCAGAGTCGATAATATCATCCACAATTATACAAATTTTATTTTTTATATCCCCGATTATATTCATAACCTCAGATTTTCCAGGAGCTGGTCTTCTTTTATCTACAATTGCGAGATTGACATTCAACAATTTACTCAAACCTCTTGTTCTTGCTACCCCACCAACATCTGGTGAGACACAAACTAAATTATTCATTTTAAGATTTTTTTTTATGTGTCTATAAAAAATTGGAGTTGCATAAAGATTATCAACAGGAATATCAAAGAAACCTTGAATTTGACCAGCATGCAAATCAACAGTAACTACTCTATCTGCTCCTGCCTTTGTAATTAAATTTGAAATTAATTTTGCAGATATTGAAGTTCTTGGTACGACTTTTCTATCCTGTCTTGCGTATCCAAAGTAAGGTATAACCGCAGTAATATTTTTTGCAGATGATCTCTTAAGTGCATCAATACTTAAGAGCATCTCTAACAAATTATCGTTTGCTGGAGAAGATATAGATTGGATGATAAAAATATTATTTCCTCTTATATTTTCATTTATTTCAACGTAAATTTCTCCGTCAGAAAATTTTTTAATATTTGAATTAACCAGTTTTGTTTTAAGATATGTTGAAATCTTTTTACTTAAATTTTTGTTACTGTTTCCAGTTAATAATTTCATTGAGATAACCTAATTAATCATAATTAATGATATATTTCTACCATAATCATTTTCTTTATTATGTATAGATCTTCTAGCACTAAAAAAATTGTTTTTTTTGTTATAAGTATCTTTTTTAATTATATCTATTTTTTTAATTCCAAGACGAATTAATTGATACTTAACATATTTATTAAGGCTAAAATATGTTTTATTTTTTACGAATTTGAAAAAAAATTTGTTTTTTCGACTTTGCTTTAAAAATTTCGATTTAAAATTGCTCTTTACTTCATAATTTTTTTGGCAAATACATGGACCAATTGCTGCAATAATATTTTTT
Organism: uncultured Pelagibacteraceae bacterium; assembly: GCA_902584015.1. Lineage (GTDB taxonomy): Bacteria > Pseudomonadota > Alphaproteobacteria > Pelagibacterales > Pelagibacteraceae > Pelagibacter. The sequence continues at coordinate 17,740 of CACHYG010000017.1, read as the reverse complement.
GAGTCGCTACCCCTTTTTTTTAAGTGTCTGACTACTTTTTTAATTATTCCTTTATAAGCCCCTTTCCATCCCACATGAATTGCCGAAATTATTTTTAATTTTGTGTCGTAAAGCAATACAGGCACACAATCAGCCGTTAATACACCTATTATTAATTTTCTTCTATTTGTTAATAATGCATCTCCAACTAGTCTCTTTTTTTTTAATTTATAATCATTTATAAACAAAAACTTATTACTATGAATTTGATTTAATAAAATTAATTTTTTATAGGAATTGCTGATTTTTTTACTTACAATATTTAAATTTTCATTTATATACTTTTTTTTATCTTTTGATCCTCTTCCACAATTTAAGCTTTTATAAATACCTTTTGATTTTCCCCCTAGTCTATTAAAAAAGCAGTGGCTAATATTTATTTCTTTTTTTAATTTTTGTGAATAAAACATTAATTGAAACCTAAATAATTATCTGTCTCACTTTTAAAGGCAAAAATCACTTTAAATAGTTCTCCCATAAATTTTTTATCTAAAAGTCTTTTCAGAGTTAAAAACAAATTACCTTTTTCCTTATTATTCATATTCTTTTCGAGTATTTTCGCCCTTTCAATAATTCCCATTTTTTCTAAAAAAAATTTTTGTGTTACTATATTTTTAACTGTTAAATTTTTCATTTCAAAATACTCTTTCAATAAATTAAAATTTACTAAATATGTAATATCAGATTTTCCAATATGACTAAGCAATTTATCCAACTTTACATTTTTATTTTTCATAACTGTTTGTAATGTATTCTGATTAAAAGGATATAAATAACCATAATCAATTAGCAAAATTCCTCCAGAATTTTTTGAAATTTTTTTGACAATTTTATCTAGCTCAAAGAAGCCTAATTTTGGATATTCTATAAAATTTTGTCCTTTAAGAACATTAAATGACTTTAAATAAGAGATATCTATATCTGAGGCTTTTTTATATGTTTCTTTTAAACCTTCTTTACTTACGATAAAACATTTTTCTAAAAATTGATCGTTATTTTGTGAAAATTGTTTAATCGGAATTGCATCAAAAAATTCATTTCCAAAAAAAATTATTGGACCATCTTTAATTTGATCAAAACTTTTTATCCATTTGATATTTTTATTGCTAATTTTTTTTTTTTGAACTTTTTTCAACAAACTACTCTTTTCATACAAAAATAATTTTACGGACTTATTAAATTCAGCAAATTTTTTGAATGTTTCAATCAATACCTTAGTTAGGCTACCATCCCCAGGTCCAAGTTCTACTACATTAAATATTTTTGGCTTTTCTAATTTTTCCCATGTAGATACAATCCAAATTCCCAGAATTTCTGAGAATAAGTTTGATATAGTTGGTGAAGTTATGAAGTCACCTTTTTTACCGAATGGTATCCTGTTATTATAATATCCATAATTAGGATCATATAAAGCTCTTTCCAATAATTCATCTACAGGAATTTTTTTATTAAATTTAATTCGAAAATTTTTAAGTTTTTGTTCCATTTATTTTGTATAGAATTATACCAAAAAAAATCATTAATAAACTTAGCGCCATTCCCATACTTAATGATCCTATTATGTAGCCGATTTGAATATCTGGTTCTCGGAAAAATTCGGATATAAATCTAAATATCCCATAAAAAATTAGAAATCCAAAAGATACTGTTCCAGTTTTGTATCCTTTTTTAAAAAAAATAATATTTAATATAATAAATAAAATAATTCCCTCTAAGAAACTTTCATATAATTGTGATGGATGTCTTGGGATACTGTCAATTTTTGGAAAAATGACACCCCAAAAGCCGTTTGTTGCTTTACCAATAAGTTCACCATTGATAAAGTTTGCTATTCTACCAAAGAAGATCCCAATAGGCGCAGATACAGATATTAAATCTAAAAAAATATATTTATTAATTTTATGTTTTCGGCTGAATAGATAAGTTGCAAAAAAAATACCAATTAAACCCCCATGGAATGACATGCCTCCTTCCCAAATGAAAAGTATTTCTATTACATTATTTAAATAATATTTTATGTTATAAAATAATACATATCCAAGCCGACCCCCAACAATTATCCCTATAATTAAATACGTTATTAGGTCATCAAAAAGTGATGAAATTATTTTATCTCTTATTAAAAATTTTTTGCAATAAAACCAGCCAAATAAAATACCAAAAATATAAGCCAACGAATACCATCTAATTTCTATTGTCAACAATGTAAAAGCTACTGGGTCAAAATTATTAGTAAACATTTTCAAAAAATAATAGTAAGAATATATTATTTTAAATAAGTTTTATATGTCAAAATCAAAATTTGTTATAAGTAAAATTGCAAAAATTTTTGAGCAAGGTTTGGTTACATATAATGATTTGAGTGATGAAATTTTAAATATATTAAAATCAAAAAAAGAAGAAATTATCTATAAACTTGAAATTCCTTCTAAAGAGGAATTTGAGGTGTTGAAGAAAAGAGTAGAAAACTTAGAAAAAAAACAAAATCTAAAAAAAACAAAAAAAAATAAATCAAAACGGTAGAGTAATTCTTACCTGTAACCCATTTAATTCAGATTTATCTAATTTAATATTTCCTCCATGTGACTGAATAATATCTGATGCTATTGACATTCCTAAGCCAACACTTGATTTTGTTTCTCCTCTACTTTTATCAATTTTATAAAAAGGCTTAAAAACATTCTCGTACTCGTTTTTTGGTATGCCAGGTCCATCATCATCAATTAATATTATGATATTATTGTTGCTTTGTTTTAATTTTATAGTTATTTGGCTCCCATATTTTAAAGCATTGTCAATAAAATTAGTTATACATCTTTTCATAAGATCTTTTTTTCCAAATAAATTTATATTTGAGGTTAATTCAGAATGAATATTATTATTTTCGTATTTTTTTATTATTTCAGATAGAAGAATTGATAAATTAAATTTTTTACCTTTTTCGTTAGATCTATTTTTAGAAAATTGTAAGTATTCATTAAGCATTTTCTCCATTTCTATTACATCTTCTGATAATTTATCCGATAAATCTTTATCTTTTATGAAAGTTAATTGAAGTTTTATTCTTGTAAGTGGCGTTCTTAAGTCATGACTGATACCTGAGAGCATTTCAGATCTTTGGTTAAGATGTCGAATTATTCTTTTTCTCATTCTTTCAAACTCATAACCTGCCTGTCTAATTTCTAGAGCTCCAGATGGTCTGTATTCACCAACATCCTCACCTCTTCCAAATTTTTCTGATGCTCTTGCTAAGTTTATAATTGGTCTTGTTTGATTTTTTAAAAAAATTAATGAAATGGTTATTAGAAGAAATGCTGGCAAAGTGATCCATAAGGCAAATGTTCTTGCGGATGAATTTGTTACTCTTGATTTTGGTACTTCAAATTGAAAATATCCGTTAAGGTATTTTATTTTTAAATCTATTGTTTCTTTAAAAGAAGTTGTATCAAACCAATATTGAGAGAATTTTGATTTTAGTTCTCTTCTTAATGTTCTGTCCATTGGACTAAACCATCTTTCCAAATCATCTTTTGGAAGAATTTTATGTGGAACATAAAATGCTTTAATATTTTGTGTATCTGAAAATAATTTAGTTAATGAATCTTTGTTATATTGTTCATTATCATAAGCTTCTATAAAAAATTTTATTTCGCCTATTAGGGCTCTTGTCATACCTTTATTAGTTTTAATCCATAAACTATCAAAAAAAACTACGGATATAGTTATTTGAAGAATGATTATAGGGGCGGCTACAATTAATAGAGCTCTATAAAATAATTGTTTAGGAAGAATATTTTTTAAAATTTTATTCAATCCATAAGACATAACCTGTTCCTCTTAAAGTTTGAAGATATTTTGGTTTTTTTGGATTTAATTCAATTTTTTTTCTTAGTCTTGTTATTATTACATCAATAGATCTTTCTTTATCAATATCTATTAAATTCCCTATGTAATCCCTTGAAAAAGACTTTCCAGGCGAATTAATCATTTTTTCTAAAATTATTTTTTCAGTATTATTGATTTTAAATTCCTCTTCATTTTTATGTATCATTAATTTATTTAGGTCGATTTTAATATTATCAAATTCAATAATCCTCTTAGTATTACTGCTTTTAGTTTTTTCTAAAATATTTTTTATTCTTAAAACTAATTCTTTCGGTTCAAAAGGTTTTGGCAGATAATCATCAGCTCCAATTTCCAAACCCTCAATTCTCTCCTTAGGTTCCCCTTTAGCTGTAAGTAAAATTACTGGAGTATTAATTATTTTCTTATTTATTTTCAAAAACTCTAAACCAGTTTGTCCAGGCATCATTATATCTAATATAATAAGATCAAATTTTATAATTTTTATTTTTTCATCCGCATCTTTTGCATCTTTTGCAGTTGTGATTAAGTAATTATTTTCATTCAAATATTTTTTTACTAAATTTCTAATTCCATCATCATCGTCAACAACAAGTATATGGGCATCAAAATTATTCATTTATAATCTTTTTTAAAACACTTTTGAAATTATTTACTTCGGAAGAGGTTGAGTTCATTAGAGCATTATAAATTCTCATCTTTTGAGAATTAAATATTTCATCAAAGACATCATTTCCTTTTTTTGTAAGATGGACGTGCTTCATTCTTGAGTCTTTATCGTCTTTTACAAAAGAAATGATATCGAACTTTATTAAATCATTAAGAATTCTATTTAAGCTTTGTTTTGTTACTTTTAATTTTTTCAATAGATTAGATATAGTAATTCCATCATGAATCGAAATAATATGAATTACTTTATGGTGAGCAATTCCTAGAGAATACTTTTCGAGCGTCTTTTTGGCATCTCCAAAGGATTCTCTATAACTTATGAATAGTTCCTCAATAAATTCTTTTAATTGTTCGTCTTTTAAGTACAAAAGATCTTTCATATTGGTAAGTTATATTGACATATTATATATACAAAGATATTTTTTTGGTAAATAAATTCTAATGATACCGTTTGATAAAAGAGAAGGAAAAATTTGGTACAATAATGAGCTTATTGAATGGCAAAATGTAAAACTCCATGTTTTAAGCCACGGATTACATTATGCCAGTTGTATATTTGAAGGGCTTAGAGTTTATGACGGTGAAATTTTTAAACTAGAAGACCATACTGAAAGATTTTTTTATTCAGCAAATAGAATGGGGATGGAACTTCCTTACACACAAGAGGAAATAAATATTGCAACTAAAAAAACTGTTGCAGCTCAGAAAGTTCAAAATGGATACATAAGACCATTTGCATGGAGAGGTAGCGAGATGATGGCGATATCAGCTCAAAAAACAAAAATTCATGTTGCAATTGCAAGTTGGGAATGGGGAACTTATTTTGATCCAAAATTAAAAACTGAGGGAATAAAATTAAACATTTCAAAATGGAAAAGACCATCTCCTGACTCGGTTCCTTGGGACACTAAAGCATCAGGGTTATATATGATTTGTACCCTGTCTAAACATGAAGCAGAAAGACTAGGGTTTTCAGATTCACTGATGTTAGATCACGAGGGAAATATTGCAGAGGCTACTGGTGCAAATATTTTTTTTAAAGATAAAAATAATGAATTTCATACCCCAATTCCAGACTCTTTTCTTGATGGAATCACTAGACGTACAGTAATTGAAATTGCAAAATCAAAAAATATTAAAGTACACGAAAGAAAAATTTCTCCGAACGAACTTTCAGACTTTGAAGGTTGTTTTTTGACAGGAACTGCAGCTGAGGTAACCCCAGTGTCTCAGATAGATAAAAATAATTATAAAGTTTGTGAAACAATTTTAGAATTGTCCTCAAGTTACGACTCTCTAGTAAGAAAAAGAAAAGCTGCTTAATCCTTACTATCCTCAGAAATTGCGTGATCAATACCTTTTCTTAAATAGTCATAGGCTGTATACAAAGTAATAAATGCCGATAGCCAAAGCAAAATAATACCAATCGTCTGGGCATTATAGTCCTGAAAATTTATAATTTTATTTCCTGTTTCACCGGTTAGGAGAAGTGAAATTGAAAGCATCTGTAAAAATGTTTTATATTTAGATAAATTCGAAACAGGTAAATTAATTTTACCTTTTGCTAAAAACTCTCTTAATCCTGATATCAAAATCTCTCTAGTTAAAATAATAATTGCTGCTATCACTTCATAATTTTTAATAGTTTCATCCATTACAAGAAGAATTAAAGCCGTTGCAACAATTATCTTATCTGCTACTGGATCTAATAACTCTCCAAGTTTTGATTCTTCTTTAAACATTCTAGCAAGTAATCCGTCTAAAAAGTCTGTAAATGATGCTATTACAAATAATGCAAATGGCAAAACATCACCATAAAAACCAGGAAGATAAAAGGTAAAAACAAAAATAGGAACAATGATTATTCTTCCAATAGTTAGATAATTTGGAATTTTAATTTTCATTCGTGAAAAAAATTATATATTTTTGTTGCTACTTTTTCTTCTACACCATCCACAGATTTAATCTCATCAAGACTCGCAGATTCCACTGCTCTTGCTGAGCCAAAATGGTTCAATAACGCTCTTTTTCTTATTGATCCAATTCCATCTATTTGATCTAAAAGGGATTTGCTTAAACCTTTTTTTCGTCTGTTTCTGTGGGCACTTACCGCAAATCTATGTGCCTCATCTCTAATTCTTTGTAAAAAAAATAATGTAGGTTCATTTTTTTCGAACTTAAATTCTTTGCCATTGTGAAAAAAAGTTTCATTTCCACTATTTCTAAATTTACCTTTTGCTATTGCGACTACTGGAATGTCATATAATCCTAATTCATTCAGTGTCTCCCTCGCGCTAGAATACTGACCTTTTCCTCCATCAATTAAAACTAAATCAGGGAATGCCAGATAATTATCTTTTTCTTGCATTGCTCTTTTAAATCTTCTGGTCAAGACTTCTTTAATCATTCCGTAATCGTCCTGCTCATTTTTTTGAACTTTAATATTAAATTTTCTATATCTTTTTTTAATAAAACCGTCTTCTCCATAAGTAATTAATGCACCAACACTATTCGTACCTTGCATGTGACTATTATCATAGACTTCGATTAAACTTATATTAGATTCCAAATTGAATTTTTGTGCAATTTCCTCAAAGAAGTTTTTATTATTCTGACTTTCATAAATCTTACGATTCAAACTATCTTTAGCATTTTTGATTGCTAGCTCTACAATTTTTAATTTTGAACCTTTCTTAGCAATTGAAATGGAAACATTTTTATTTTCTTTTTTTGAAAAAGTTTTTTCCAATAATTCTTTTTCTTTAATTTGATGACTTAAAATTAAATTTTGAGGTGCGTTTTTATTTTCATAAAACTGTGCAATAAACGAGTTGACAATATCTTCTAATTTATCATCTGGATCATGTTTTGGAAAGAAAGCTTGATTGCCCCAATTTTGTTTTGATCTATAAAAAAAAACCTGAATACATGTTTTACCAGACTCTTTAAAACCTGCAATTACATCTGCTTCAACCAAGTTAGCTTCATTCACTCTTTGCGATGATTGAATTATATTTAGTGACTTAATTCTATCTCTTAAAATTCCTGCTTTTTCGAAATCGAGATCTTCACTTGCTTTTTCCATTTGATCAGAAAGACTTTTTTGTATTTTTCGAGATTTACCAGACACAAACTCAATTGCATCGCCAACTGTTTTTAAATATTCATCTTTTTCAATATAGCCAACACATGGTCCGGAACATCTTTTAATCTGATATAAAATACAAGGCCTCTCTCTTTTTTTAAAAACTGTATCGTCGCAAACTCTTAATTGAAAAATTTTTTGGATCATTTTAATCGTCCAGTTTGCAGAACCTGCTGATGCAAAAGGTCCAAAATAAAAACCGTCTCTAGTTTTCTTTCCTCTATGCTTTGTAATTTGCGGCCACTTATCTTTGTTGCCAATATAAATAAATGGAAATGATTTATCATCTCTTAGAAGAATATTAAATCTTGGTTTATGTTTTTTAATTAAATTTGCCTCCAATAGTAGCGCCTCACTTTCATTAGAGGTTGTTGTTATTTCAATTTTCCTTGTCTGAGAAAGCATTCTCTCAGTTCTAATAATATGATTTTTTTCAGAAACGTAAGATTTTAATCTGTTAGGAAGATTTTTGGCTTTACCCACATATAGAATTTCATTTTTTTCATTTAGCATTCTATAAATTCCAGGCAGTTTAGGAATTACAGGAAGCTCCTTTTTTATAGCATCTTTTCCGATTTCAAGGTTTTTCATGACTTCTTTTTTTTGAAATTTGAATTCCTACGGAAGTACAATCTTTCATGATTTCAAGTTTTTCAATTTGAAGTGAAATTTTATCAATTCTTTTATCTTTAAATAATTCATCAAATACATCCTCCGCTAATGTCTCCAAGAAATTATAATGCTTATTCTTTGTAAGTTTTTTTATTAATCTTACGAGCTTGTCATAATTAACTATAGACTTTAAATCTCTATCATTAGTAGGTTTTTTATCTTTATAATTTGCTTCTAAGCTAAATTTTACTTTTTGAGGTTTTTCTTTTTCAAAATCGTAATAGCCAAGTGTGAGATTTAATATTAATTCTTTAATTATGACTTTTTTTTCGTAATTAAATAGAGTTTTATTTTTATCAATCTTAACAATTCTTAAATTATTTTTTTTCATTTATTTTATTTTTGAAGCAATATATTCTTTGATCATTGGGTGATAATACATAAAACAATCTGCAAAATCTATTATATGGGCATCTTTTACTGGTTCTTCCCAATTTGAACCAGCTATTTTACATTTTTTTCCATTAATTTTTTTTGTTTCAGAAATTACTACTCTCTTAAAGTTAGGAACAGTGTCCATCCAATCAGATGTTAATCCCTCATAGTGATCCATAGGATGCGTAAAAATTAAAATTGGTGCATTTCCCTCTTTAATTATATCAATCTGTTTTTGTCTCCATCCAGCCATACCAGGATATTTTTTATGAAAATTTTCCATAGCTTTCTCGTAACCAACTTTTTTTACTTTATATTTTTTTGACAAATTCCAAAAACATGCAGGCATCAACGATATACCTCCACCTACTTCATTTATATATTTTGCTGTTAATCTTAGAGTTGCCCATCCACCACAAGAATGACCTGACATAAAAATTTGTTTCTTTGGAACACCTAAATTAACAAATTTCTTAACAACCTCTAAATTACCTTCAACCCTTCGATCCATTTTTGAGGTACCTGGATAAGGTCCCTCCCATTTTTTCATCCACATTCCTGTTTTTCCTAGTTTAGCACCTAAATCACCCTCTAGTTGACTTTGGCAATGTATATAAACCATAATTTCTTTATCATTTATTTTATCACCAGCTAGTTGAGCCCAATTTCTAAGTTCTGATCTCCAGAAACAATGTTTTAATTTAACATCATTTCCGTCGGAACCATGATTGTATATTATTATTATTTTATCTTTAGGGTTATTTACTTCAAAATTTTCATCAATTTTAATTTTGTCTTTCCATTTATTTGTAGGTATTACAAAGCCATCTTTTTTTATAACCTCTTTTGAGTTTGCATAAACATTCGTAGAAAAAATTAAAATATAAAATATAAATACAAACTTTCTCATTCTTTACCTTTAAGTATATCTGGTGTTTGCCAATTCAAACTTTGACCACTATCTAAAGCTATTACTTGTCCAGTAATAGACTTATTTTTTATAAAAAAGTCAACAGCATTACAAACCTGCTCAACCTCAACTTGCCTTCTTAAAGGTGTTGCTAAATACTGTTTTTTGAAATGTTTTTCTGATTGTCTTTTATTCTTTAAAGTTGGGCCAGGTGCTATACCGTTAACTTTTATATTTGGAGCAAGGCTCATAGCACTTGTTTTTGTCAGTGTATATAATCCAGTTTTACTTAAAGTGTATGAGAAAAAAAAGGGTGTGAGTTTAAACACTCTTTGATCAATTATATTTATTATATTGTTATTTTTTCCTCGCACATTCTTTGAAAAACCTTTTGAGAGTGTTGCTGGCGCTTTTAAGTTTGTGGAAATATGATTTTCCCAGCTATCTGAGGAAAAATTTTCCAATTTGTCGTTTTCAAATAGTGAAGCATTGTTAATTAGGCAATCAAAATATTTAAGTTTTGTTTTTGCAAATTTGACTATTTTTTGAACATCTTTGTCTTTACTTAGATCTGCTTTAATCAGATATACTTTAGTACCATTTAGTGTTAATTTTTTTTTAAGATTTTCAGCACTTTTTTTTGATTTATTAAATTGAATAACTATTTCTTTGTTAAAACCTGATAAACTTTCAGCTATTGCAGCTCCAATTCTTGTTGCTCCTCCTGTAATGATTATCTTTTGTGCTTCCATTTTTTGTCTCTTTTTTTCGCTACTTTTGTGCCAGGCATTCCCATTGTAGAACGTCCTTTTGGATAAAGTTTATTTTTAACATCGTACTGTCTAATCTTTGGATTTAAAGTAATTTCTAATTCCGTTGTTTCAAGTTTTCTAATTTCATCCCTTATTTTTGCAGCTTCTTCAAATTCCAAGTTAGAAGCTGCTTCTTTCATTTTTTTATTTAAGCCTCTCAAATGTTTTTTAAGGTTTCCACCTATGTTTGATCCTTCACTAATTTTTACATAATCTTTTTCATATACGCTTTCTAAAATATCACTTATTTCCTTTTTGACTGATTTAGCATTAATCTTGTTCTTTTTGTTATATTCTAATTGAATTTCTCTTCGTCTATCTGTTTCTTTAATTGCTTTTTTGATACTTTTAGTTTCTTTATCTGCATAAAGAATTACTTTTCCTTCAACATTTCTAGCAGCTCTTCCAATCGTTTGGATAAGTGATGTTTCTGACCTTAAGAATCCTTCTTTGTCAGCATCAAGAATACCAACTAAGGCACACTCAGGTATGTCTAATCCTTCTCTTAAAAGATTTATTCCAACTAATACATCAAACACACCCATTCTTAAATCTCTCATAATTTCTATTCTTTCAAGTGTGTCTATATCAGAGTGAAGATATCTAACTTTAATTCCATTTTCATGTAAGTATTCTGTAAGGTCCTCAGCCATTTTTTTGGTCAAAGTTGTGACTAGAACACGATGGTTTTTTTCTATAACTTTTTTACATTCATGCATTAGATCATCAACTTGATTTTTAGCTGGTCTTATTTCAACCTCAGGATCAATTAGACCGGTTGGTCTAATTACTTGATCAATAAATTTTCCTTTAGTTTGTTCTAGTTCCCATGGACCAGGAGTTGCAGAAACAAATACTGTTTGCGTTCTCATTAAATCCCACTCCTCAAATTTTAGTGGTCTATTATCCATACAAGATGGTAATCTGAAACCATACTCCGCGAGTGTACTTTTTCTTGATCTATCTCCTTTGAACATTCCATTCAATTGGGGTACTGTTACGTGAGACTCATCTACAAAAATTAAAGTATTATCTGGAAAATATTCAAATAATGTTGGTGGTGGTTCACCTGGTTTTCTTCCAGATAGAAATCTTGAGTAATTTTCTATACCGGCACAAGTTCCTGTTGCCTCAATCATCTCTAAGTCAAATTTTGTTCTTTCTTCTAATCTTTGTGCTTCTAAAAGTTTGTTTTCCTCCTTATGTTTTTTTAGAGTTATTTCTAATTCTTTTCTTATATTAATAATCGCCTGTTCTACAGTTGGCTTTGGAGTAATATAATGACTATTTGCATAAACTTTTATTAAACTAAGCTCTCTAACTTGATCACCAGTTAATGGATCAAATTCCTCAATTTTTTCTAACTTATCTCCAAATAAACTTAATCTCCATGCTCTATCCTCAAGATGGGAGGGAAATATTTCTAAATATTCTCCTCTCGCTCTAAAGGTACCTCTATGAAAATTTTGATCATTTCTTTTATACTGCAAACTTATTAATGATTTAATTATTTGTTCTCGATTATAGTCATAATTTTTTTGAAGAGTAAGTGTCATCTTACTATATGCCTCGACCGAGCCTAATCCATAAATACATGACACACTTGCAACTATTAATACATCATCTCTTTCAAGTAGAGATCTTGTTGCCGAGTGTCTCATTCTATCAATTTGTTCGTTTATTGATGCCTCTTTCTCAATATAAGTATCTGAACGAGGAACGTAAGCCTCTGGTGTGTAATAATCATAATAGGAAACAAAATACTCCACTGCATTGTCTGGAAAAAAAGTTTTCATTTCACCATAAAGCTGCGCCGCAAGAGTTTTATTTGGAGCTAAAATTAAAGCTGGTCTGTTCGTAGCTTCAATAACTTTTGCCATTGTAAAAGTTTTTCCTGAACCAGTAACTCCAAGCAAAACTTGATTAAATTGATCTTTATTCGCTCCAGTAACCAGTTTTTTTATTGCGTCAGGCTGATCTCCCGCAGGTTTAAAATCCGACTTTATTTTGAACTTTTTACCACCTTCTAGTTTACCGCTAATTTCAGGTTTTTTTCCCTCTAGATCTGTAATTAAATCTTGATATGTATTTTGCATATAATAAACAAAGTATTAAAATAAAATTATATTTCAATGAGCATTATATCTGATAGCCTTAAAAGAATAAAACCCTCACCAACCTTGGCTGTTACCCAAAAAGCTAGAGAACTTAAAGCTGCGGGTAAAGACGTGATAGGTCTAGGTGCTGGAGAGCCAGATTTCGATACACCAGATAATATAAAAGAAGCGGCTATAGAAGCTATTAAAAAAGGTGATACTAAATACACAGCTGTAGACGGGACACCTGCTTTGAAAGATGCCATAGTTAATAAGTTTAAAAGGGAGAATAATCTAAATTATAAAGTAGATGAAATTACTGTTGGAGCTGGCGGCAAACATGTGATTTATAATTTGATGATGGCAACTCTTAACAAGGGTGACGAAGTTATAATACCAGCACCTTATTGGGTTTCATATCCAGACATTGTTTTATTAGCGGGAGGAACACCAGTAGTGATTGAATGTTCAGAGGAACAAGAATTTAAATTAACTGCTAAAGATCTTGAAAGCAAAATAAATAATAATACGAAATGGGTAATTTTGAATTCACCATCAAATCCTACTGGAGCATGTTACTCTGAACAAGAATTGAAAAATTTATCCCAAGTTTTAAAAAGAAAACCACATGTTAATATTTTGAGCGACGATATATATGAGCACGTGACTTATGATGGATTAAAATTTTTCACAATGGCGCAAGTTCCTGAACTAAAAAGTAGAGTTGTGACCATGAATGGGGTAAGTAAATCCTATGCAATGACAGGATGGAGAATAGGATATGCTGGAGGCCCTAAAGATATAATTAAAGCTATAGCAAAAATTCAATCTCAATCCACAACAAATCCCTCTTCAATAAGCCAAGCGGCAGCAGTAGAAGCACTTAATGGTAAACAAGATTTTATCTCAATTAGATCTAAAGCATTTCAAGAAAGAAGAGATTTTGTAGTAAACTCTTTAAACTCAATAAATGGAATTAATTGTTTAAAACCAGAGGGAGCATTTTACGTATTTCCAAATTGTAAAGAATTAATTGGAAAAAAAGATAAATCAGGTAAAAAAATTGAAAATGATACTGACTTTGTTCAGTCATTATTAGAAAACCATGGTATTGCAGTTGTCCAAGGTTCTGCATTTGGATTAGAAGGCTTTTTTAGAATATCCTATGCTACATCAATGGAAAATTTGGAAAAAGCGATGGAGAAAATTAAAAAATTTTGCGAAAGTTTAAACTAAACCTAATTTTACAACTGATTTAGCATTTTCACTTATACAATCTTTTGCTCCTTTAAATTTAAGTCCCAAAAGATCTTCTGCATAAGTAGAATCTGTTTGCATCATAATCCCAAGATCTGGAATCATCGTTTTAGCACTTGAGTCTATATAACTAATTAATTTAACCATAAAGTTAGGTAACTCTTTTTTTGGAACTTTCTTTGCATACTCAGGCATTGCTTCAGCCATGATTTGTGATAACTCAACAAGTTTTTTTACTTCTTTCCCCACAATTAATCTTCTTCCACCAACTTTTTTATTTCGAATACATGCTACATGAGATTTTGCAACATCTTTGACGTCAGAAATTAAAACTGCAAATTTGGGAGCTGCTGGAAATTTTCCTTTAAGAAATTGTCTTACATATTCAATTGATGTGCCACCTTTTTTATCTAAAGCATCTCCAAATACGCCCCCTGGATTAATTGTTGTTAATTTATTTTTTAGCCCTTTGCTCTTCATAAATTCCCAAGCGGTTCTTTCAGCCTTAGTTTTTGATAGAAAATAGTCACTTACACCTTCAATCCAATTTTCATCAGTCCAATCATTTTCTCCAAATGTGTAAGGGTTGCTTCTATTAGGCTTTCTAAACATTGCTACAATTGATGAAGTTACTATTATTTGTTCAACATTATTTTTTATACTTGAATTTAATACTCTAAGAGTACCATCAACAGCTACTGGTAATAATTTTTCTCTATCATTTGAAACTTTCATTGGAAAAGGAGATGCAATATGCATTACATATTTGCAGTCTTTTATGGCTTTATCCCATCCATCATCTTTCAAAAGATCTAATTCTACAAATGATAATTTATCTATTGGAGCATATTTGCTAATTGTATCTTTAGTTTGCTCAATTAAACTTTTATTTCTGACCGTGCCTAAAACTTCAAAGTCTAGGTTCAACAGTTCTATTGCTGTATGTTTAGCAATCCATCCGCTTATTCCAGTTAAAAAGACTTTATCTGACATATTTATTAGTTATGAGAAAGATGTTTTTCAGCTTCAAGTGCCGCCATACACCCCATTCCAGCTGCAGTTACAGCCTGTCTAAATATTTTATCTTTTACATCCCCAGCAGCAAATACTCCAGGAACATTGGTTTCAGTTGAGTCTGGTCTAGTAATCAAATAACCTTCTTTATCCATTTTAAGTTGATCTTTAAATAATTGGGTAGCAGGATCATGACCTATAGCAATAAAAAGACCATCAATCTTCATTTCCTCAGATTGATTTGTTTTTACATTTTTTACTTTTAAACCTGTTACATTTTTAGGATCTTTATCTCCCAAAACATCTTCAACAATAGTATCCCATACAATTTCAATCTTTTTATTTTCCATTAATTTTTTTTGCAACATTTTCTCGGCTCTTAATTCGTTTCTTCTATGAATAAGTTTTACTTTAGATGCAAACTTGGTAAGAAACAATGCTTCTTCTACAGCTGCATTTCCACCACCTACAACCGCTACAGTCTTATCCTTAAAAAAGAAACCATCACATGTTGCGCAAGCAGAAACTCCAAACCCTTTATATTCTTGTTCAGATTTAATATTAAGCCACCTAGCTTGAGCTCCAGTTGATATGATAATTGATTCTGCTGTGTATTTCTGGCCACTTTCACCTATAGCCTCAAAAGGTTTTGACTTTAAATTTACTGATGCAATGTGATCCTCTATCATTTCAGTACCAACAGCCTTAGCCTGATCTTTCATTTGATCCATTAACCATGGACCTTGAATAACTTCTGCAAAACCTGGATAGTTCTCAACGTCAGTTGTTATGGTTAATTGACCACCTGGTTGCATTCCGTGAACTAAAATTGGCTTAAGCATTGCTCTAGCAGAATAAACTGCTGCAGTGTATCCAGCTGGTCCGGATCCAATTATTAACACTTTTGTGTGTTTAGTTGGATTTTGATTCATATCAAAGCTATATAGTAACAAATGAGAAAATTAAAAGCATTATTATTAACAGAGGGTCTACATGGGATGATTAGTCAGACCGAAGGCTTAGCAAAAGCCTTAGATTTTGATTATATTCACGAGAAAATTGAATTAAATAGTTTTTGGAAATTCATTCCCACTTCTTTTACTCCTATAAAAAAATTTGTTTTTAAAAACAAAATAGATGGAGACTTCGATATTATAATTTCTTGTGGACGAAAAAGCATCATCCCGTCATTATTTTTAAAAAAAAACTCAAAAAAAAAAATAATTAATATTCACATTCAAAACCCTAAAATAGCATTAAAGCATTTTGATTTTATTGTATGCCCTGAACACGACAGCCTTGAGGGACCAAATGTTCTTAGCACAAAAGGGGCCATACATTATTTAACCAATAAAGAGATAAATAATTCAAAGGATTACCTTTTAAATAAATTAGAGAAAGAAAAAGATATCATCACTTTAATCTTAGGAGGTCCAAATAAATACTACAAGTACACTGATGAAAACATGATAAAAATATTTTCAACAATTAATCAAAAAATAAAAGAGCATAATTTACAACTCGTTGTCATTCCATCAAATAGAACTCCAAAGAAAACAATAGATCTATCCAAAGAATATTTTACTGATAGTCGAATTATTGTAGATACAGTGGATAAGTCTGCTTATTTATCAAGTTTAGCTCTAGCAAAATACATAGTTGTTACTTGTGACTCGACCTCCATGATATCCGAAGCTGCTTTGACAGGAAAGCCTGTATATGTCGCAATGCTTCCGACTTTAAGAAATGATAAAAAGTTTAAAAAATTCAGAAATTTATTTGAAAGACTTAATATTGTAAAAAAATTAGATAATAAGCTTGAAACCTGGAACTATGAAAAACTAAATGAAGCAGATAGAATAGCTTCAAAAATAATGGCTGGAGAAAAGCTTTCAAAATATAAACTAAAGTACAAAACTAATAAAATGTACGCTGTAAAAGAAGCTGTGTTTCCCTTTAATAAATTTCCAGATAGTGATTTGCTGTTAGGTCCCGAAATGAAATCAACAGGCGAAGTAATGGGATTTGATAATGATTTTGGAATGGCAGTTGCTAAAAGTCAAATAGCTGCCTCAAATTCACTACCTATTAATGGAATGGCGTTCTTATCAGTTAAAGATTCCCACAAACAAGAGATTGTTGGTATTGCTCAAAGATTAATAAGACTGGGTTTCACTTTGTCTGCTACACAAGGTACGTGTGAAGTCATTAAGCAAAACGGAATGAAGTGTAAAAAAATTAATAAAGTAAGTAGTGGAAGACCTCATATAGTTGATATATTGAATTCAAAAAAAATATCTTTAGTGATCAATACTGGTGGAGGAAATTCAGAGCACAGAATAAACGACGCTAGAGCATTGAGAAGAGGAACTTTAGCAAATAAAATCCCATATTGCACAAATATGTCTACGGCTTATTCTTTTCTCGAAGCGATAAAATCTTTGAAAACTAAAAAATTACAAGTTAAATCTTTACAAGATAATTAATAAACTTTCCAATCTGTATCAAAAGTTACGTAATTTACTTGAAGACATCTTCGTTCTTTAATTATTTCCTTTTTCTCCATACCATGCCAAGTATTCGGCCCACTAGAGAAGAAATAACCATAATTATGCTTATAAGGTAATGTTTTTACTTTTTTTAGATTATTGTCATAGAAATCTGTTCCAAGACTCTCACTTTCATTTTCATTATTAATAAAGAGTAAGCAGGATAAGAGTTTTTCTTTTATATCGCAGTGAGGTTTAAGCCAAAATCCCTTTCTATCACAAATAACCTCAACTCTTACAAATGAATTAGAAAGATCTTTTCCAATCATATTGGAAATTTTCTGGTGGGTTTCTTTTTGTCTGAGTTCCTCAATAAATTTAGTTAGACCAGGAAAATC
>CACHYG010000016.1 GCA_902584015.1 uncultured Pelagibacteraceae bacterium | reverse complement strand
TTCGTTTAAATTTGCATTTTTGTTTATGCTATAGCCACACCTTGAAATGAACCTTTTACCCTTTAATGTTATAACTGGCACACCCATCCACAGAGACTCAAATGTAGTTGTGACACCATTATATGGAAAAGTATCAAGACATAAATCAATATTGTGATATTGTTGTAAATGTTTTTTTTTATCTTTTTCATAATTAAGTAAAAAAATTCTATTTTCATCAATTTTATTTTTGAATCTTTTAATAAAATATTTTTTATAATTTCTATCCATACCAACTGAATTTTTTAAAATTAAATTTGAATTTGTAAATTTATTCAAGATTTCACCCCATACTTCTATTGTCTCATCTGATATTTTTAAAAAATTATTGAAGCATCCAAAATTGAAGATCTTATTTTTTAAACAGGGTAATTCATTAACATCTATATCGTCTAACTTAGACATCGCATTCCAAATATTTGGCATTTTAATAATTTTATTATGGAGGTTAAAGTTTTTTTGTATTACGTTATCATCAGTAACCATATAATCAATTTCATCAATGTAAGTGTAATTACAGTAGCCCAACCATGATAATTGAACAGGAGCTGGTTTATTTTTAAAAACCTGCAGCCTATTACCAGTTGAATAACCTGCAAGATCTATAAGATAATGAATTTTTTTAGAATAAATTAGCTCGCTTAAATCTTTATCATTTAGATCTGAAACATCGTGCCATTCATTGAATGAATTTTTCAAACTGGATACAAACAAATTATTCATATCACCCTTAAAAAGATTAAATGCTACAGTTTTATAGTTTTTATTATTAAGATTTTTTATAAAATCTCTCAAAAAATATCCAACAGAATGTTCTCTTAAATCATATGATAAAAAACCAATTTTTTTTTTGTCATGTTCATTATTTAAAATATCATAATCAATTTTATTTTCTAAAAGTTTGTCATCATATAGTTTACAATATTTTTTATATTCATCTTCTGAATATTCACTCGAATAATTTAAAAGAAAAATTAATGCAGCTAAATCCTTCATATCATACTTTCCGCAATCGATGAGCCTCTTATGAAAATAAATAGTATCCCGAACAAAGCCTGCACTAAAACATAAATCAGCTAAAATTAGAATAATTCTCTCATTTTCAGGATATTTTAAATTATAATCTTTTAATAGAGATATAATATTTTGAAAATCTCTATCTATATAACACAAATTTGAAAGATTTATCAAACTATTAAGGTCATATTTATTAATTTCTAAAGCTAAGTAAAAATACTTTCGAGCTTCGTCAATTTTTTTATTTGTGGCCTCAATGATTCCAAGAATGTTATATAGGTAAGGATGTTTTTTTTTATCTTCGTCTAATGAATTTATTTCAAATTTTATACTTTCAAATTGTTTATTTTTAAATAGGTCTTCAATTTTTTTAAAAAAATTAGTATCCAAATTGAAATAAAGTTGTCATTAAGATGGCTTATTCATAGAATTAAAAAATTCTGAATTATTTTTGGTATTTTTTAATTTTGAATTAATAAATTCAATTGCATCCATTGAACCCATTGGTGCAATTATCCTTCTCAGCACATTCATTTTTTGAAGATCACTCTTATCAAAAATTAACTCTTCTCTTCTTGTTCCTGATTTTGTTATATCAATGGCAGGAAAAATCCTTTTCTCCGAAATTTTTCTATCCAGTATAGTTTCGCTGTTTCCTGTTCCTTTAAATTCCTCAAAAATCACTTCATCCATTCTGCTTCCAGTATCAATTAAGGCAGTTGCAATAATTGTTAAAGAACCACCCTCCTCAATGTTTCTTGCGGCACCAAAGAATCTTTTTGGCCTTTGTAAAGCATTCGCATCAACACCACCCGTTAAAACTTTACCAGAGCTGGGAACAACAGCATTATAAGCTCTTCCAAGTCTAGTAATTGAGTCTAACAAAATTACAACATCTTTTTTATGTTCTGTTAACCTTTTTGCTTTTTCTATAACCATCTCTGCAACAGCAACGTGTCTTTGAGCAGGCTCATCAAATGTCGAGCTTATAACTTCTCCCTTAACAGTTCTCTGCATATCGGTTACTTCTTCTGGTCTTTCATCAATTAGTAATACCATTAAATAACATTCAGGATGATTTGCAGTTATGGAATTTGCAATACTTTGAAGTATCATTGTTTTTCCAGCTTTTGGAGGAGAAATAATCAAGGATCTCTGTCCTTTTCCGATTGGGCTTACTAAATCAATAAGTCTAGGAGTTAAATCTGGTTTTTTTTCTACTTTAGTGCTTTCGACCTCCATGACTAACTGCTTATTTGGATAAAGTGGGGTAAGGTTATCAAAAGCAATCTTGTGTCTAGATTTTTCTGCATCCTCTAAATTTATTTTTGTTACCTGAAGTAATGCAAAATATCTTTCTCCATCTCTTGGGGCCCTTACTGGACCTTCAACTGTATCACCGGTTCTTAATCCAAATCTCCTTATTTGACTTGGGCTTATATAAATATCATCTGGACCAGGTAGATAATTAGACTCCATTGCCCTTAAGAAACCGAAACCATCTTGTAAAAGTTGTAGAACACCTCCTCCGGTTATCTCTTCTCCTTTTTCGGCTAATTTTTTAAGAATTGAAAAAAGAATTTCCTGTTTCCTTAAAGTACTGGCATTTTCAATGCCCAATTCTTCAGCTTGAGATATAAGGTTTTCAGAGGATTTAGTTTTGAGCTCTTGTATGTTCATAATATTGAGGGAGATTTGTTAGATAAGATTAATATATATATCTTTTAATTTTTTTCAATACCTAGATGGGCTTTAAAATTACAATAAATACTATCAAAATCAGTAAAATTGTGGGTACTTCATTAAATATTCTAAAAAATTTTGAGGAATAGTTGTTTTCGTTAATTTTAAATTTATTCAAGCAATTACCTAAAAAAAAGTGATATCCAGTAAGAATAATAACTAAAAAAAATTTTAATTTAAGCCAAGTATTTGCAAGCTGGTCAAAACCAATAACAGATATTAATATAAGTCCGAATAGCCAAGATAAAATCATGGCTGGTATCATTATGTAATTATAGAGTTTAAATTCCATAGTTTTAAAAACCTCACAGACCTTCACTTCATTTTTGTTTTCCGTATGATAAACAAATATTCTAGGCAAGTATAATAATCCGGCCATCCAAGAAATTACTGAAATTAAATGAAGGGCCTTAAGTATTAAGTAAAGGTTCATTTTATGTAATATGCCTCTGAACTAAATTATTTAACAATTTAATATGATCTTCATTGTCATTAAGACACGGGATTACATCAAAGTTTGTACCCCCTGAATTTAAAAAACTTTCTTTTCCTTGAATTGATATTTCTTCTAATGTCTCGACACAATCTGAGGAGAATCCTGGACAAATTACTAGAATGTTTTTCTTCCCTTTTTTTGGTAGATTTTCTAAAGTTTTATCTGTGTAAGGCTGTAACCATTCTTGGGGTCCGAATCTTGATTGAAATGTTGTTTCGATTGGTACTTTATCAAATTTTTCTTTCATTAGTCTGGTAGTCTTATGACAGTAACAATGATAAGGATCTCCTTTTTCAAAATATTTTTTCGGAATACCGTGATATGAAGCAATAATTAGATCTGGTTGCCAATTAATATCGGATATTTTTTTTTCAATACTGTTTACTAATGCGTTAATATATAATGGATTTGACTCATAATGTGGTATAATTTGAAGACTTGGTTGCCATCGCATTTTCATAAGACATCTATAAACTTCATCGCAAACTGTTGCTGTAGTTGCAGCTGCATATTGTGGGTATAGCGGTAAAACTATTAATCTTTCACATCCATTGGCTTGTAATTTATTCATAACCGATTTAATGCTGGGATTTCCATATCTCATTGCAAAGTCTATCTCTATTTTTGGATTGGTGATGATTTCCCTTAACTTTTGTGTTTGTTTTTGAGTATAATATCTTAACGGGGACATATTCTCTTTTTCCATCCAGATCTCCCTATATGCTTTTGCAGTTTTTGAGGGTCTGAAAGTTAAGATAAATAAATTGAGAATTATTTGCCAGACAATTGGATTTACTTCGATTACCCTTCTATCGGATAAAAATTCTTTTAGATATTTTCTTATATCAAACCAGCTAGTAGAGTCTGGAGTACCTAGATTTACAAGTAATATACCTGTTTTTCCGAAATTTATTTTTGGATGATCTTTCATTTAAAATTTTTAACAGTATTTATTAAATATTCTACCATATCAGGATTGGTTTGTGGAAGAACTCCATGTCCCAAGTTAAATATGTAGGGATGGTTCTGAAATATATCTAAATATCTTTGGACTTTTGATTTAATATTTTTTCTATTTGTTAATAATATTTTAGGATCGAGACCTCCCTGAACTGGAATTTTTATATTACTAACTATTTTAGTTGGGTTAACTCTATAATCTATGTTCACAACATCTGGTTTAATCGTATCAACAAATTCTTTATAATCATCGATATTCCTAGGGAAACATATAGCCGGAATTTTTAGTGAGTGTATAAAATTAATAACTTTTTTAGTTGGATTATAAATGTTCCTCTCTATATCACTGTTTTTTACTAGTCCTGCCCAACTATCAAAAATTTGGATAACACTCGCGCCTGATTTAACTTGATTCTTAATGTGAACACATAAAAAATCAGTTATTATCTCTAGAAGCTCGCTGGTAAGTTTTTTATCTTTAATTAATTTATTCAAATTTTTTTTTGGTGATTTTTTATTTAACATATAAACTAGTATTGTCCATGGTCCACCAACAAATCCTATTAAATCTTTATTTTTAAGAAGCTTATCTTTCTTTATTGTTTTAAGAGATCCATAAATAGGATTTAATTTGTTAGTAAAATCTTTGTATGTAACTTTATGTATATTTTGCAATTTGAGTTCGCCAAGGACTGGGCCATAATTTTTCTTAAAGTTAACATCTTGATCAAGACCGTAGGGCACCATCAAGATATCAGAAAAAATTATTGCAGCATCTAAATTAAATCTTTTGAGTGGTTGTAAAGTTATTTCTTTAACTTTTTTTTTATTTAAACAAAGATCGATGAAGTTAGTATTTATTCTTCTTATCTCCCTAAACTCCGGTAAATATCTTCCAGCCTGTCTCATAAGCCAAACTGGTTTAATTTGTTTGTCCTTTTTATAAATAACTTTTTGTATAGGTGTCATAATAAATAAATTATAAATATTTGATATATTTAGTATATAGTTATGTTAATAATGGTGATTAATTTTTATTAACTACTTATAACCTTTTTTTCCACATAAATTATAAGATATTCAGTTAAAATTGCTTTATTGAAACACTTAGTTAATTTTATTATTTATTGTGGAATTGTTTTATACCTGTGATTAAAAATGTTAATTAAGTCGGTCTTTTTTCATGATTAAACAATAATATTCTATTTTAATTAAAATAAGTTTATTATGAACAATTTTTATACAAAATATACATGAGTAATTCATATCAAATATACCTAATATCAGATTCCACTGGAGAAACACTAGACAGAATCTTTTTAGCTTTAAAAGCTCAATTTAAAGATTTTGATTACGAAACAAATCATTTTTCATTTACGAGAACAGAAAATCAAGTTAAAAAAATATTTGAAAAAATCAATAAGAAAAAAAAAATAATAATTCTCTATACAATTGTAGATGATAAACTTAGTGATTTTTTAATAAGTGAAAGTAAAAAAAAAAGTGTTCCTTGCTTTGGTGTTTTGGGTGACTTAATACAGAGTTTTTCAAAGATACTCAATCAAAATGCTCTACATGTTCCTAGTAGGCAGCATATAATGAATGATGATTACTATCGAAAAATAGATGCTATTCAATTTACGATGAACCATGACGATGGTAACTCGTTGGAAGATATTCAAAAATCTGACATAATATTATTAGGGGTAAGCAGAACCAGTAAAACACCAACATCAATATATTTAGCTAACAAAGGATATAAGGTTTCAAATATTCCAATAATAAATAAGGATTCAATTCCAGAAAATATAAAAAGAAATGTTAAAAAAAAATGTATTATAGGTTTAATTGCCGAACCTAAGAGATTAGCCGAAATAAGAAGAAACAGAATGAATAGTCTAAATGAAACTGGTAATAAAAAATATATTGATATTCAAAAAATTCAAAATGAAGTCGAAAACTCAAAAAAAACATTCCAAAAATTTAAATGGCCAACTATAGATGTAAGTAGAAAATCAGTTGAAGAGACAGCAGCATCGGTTATTAAAATCTACGAGATAAATAAAAAAAATGCTTGATATAATTTTAGCTTCAAAAAGTAAAGTAAGGAAAGATATCTTAGAAAAAAATAATATTTCATGTATTGTTGAACCGTCCAACGTTGATGAAGACCCTGTTAAAGAAAGTCTTATAAAAGAAGGCGCTACACCAGAAATAATTTCTAAAAATCTAGCTGAATTAAAGGCAAATAAAGTTAGCCAAAAAAATAACGGTAATTTAGTGCTGGGGGCAGATAGTGTTATAGATTTTGAGGGTACGTTGATTTCAAAACCAGGAAACAGAAATGAGGCTTTAGACATACTAAAAAAATTGAACGGAAAGAATCATTTCTTAATAAGTTCTGTTTGTATATCAAAAAATGGTTCTATGGTGTGGAACTATACAGACAAAGCAATCCTTAAAATGAAAAAAATGTCTGAGGGATACTTAAAAGACTATTTATCTAAAATTTCTGATGAGGATTTATATGCATATAATGTTTATCAAATCGAGGGAGAGGGAAGAAAATTATTTTCAAAGATTGAAGGAGACGAAGATACAATTATGGGGTTACCAATCAAAAAAATTAAAGAATATTTAATTAAATGAAAAAGTTTTTAATCTCATTAATGATAATTGTTTTTTCCATATATTTTTTGGTAGAATTTATTGGAGATAGATTAATTAAGAACATATTACAAGAAAATATTTCTAGTACATTAAATAGAGATGTGTCAATTGAAACACTAAACATTAATTACTTAAGTGGAGAAGCTAAGGGAAAAGATTTCAGTCTATTAAATAAAAAATTTGATGGATATTTGTTAAAAATTGATTCTATAGTGGTAGAACTAGATACATTTTCAATTTTCTCTAATCATATTATTATTAATAATGTTTTATTAGAAAATATAAAAGTTAATTATTATTTTAATTTTTCTGAACAAATAATTTATGACAATGTACGATCCTTAAAAGAAGATCTGGAAAATAAAAATACATATTCTCAATCTAATAAATATTTTAATATAAAAAATTTAGATGCTAAAAATATTTCTTTATCTGCATCTTCGCCAAATTTAAATATCGAAAAAACTATAAGATTAGATGATATGAATTTTAATAATGTTGGAAATACAAGTGCGAGCAGGGACTATAAAGATATATTAAAAGATATATTCATTAACACAAGTGAAATCATAAAAGAAAAAATATTTAATGAAAATTTTTTAGAAAAACTTGAAAATTTTGATTCAAATCAGTTAGAAGATAAAGTTAAAGAAAAATTAAAGAATAAACTTAAAAAACTATTTTAATGAAAAAATATTTAGTTATAGGAAACCCAATAGAGCACTCTTTATCCCCAAAACTCCATAATTATTGGATAAAACAAAATAATATAAACGCTTCTTATGAAAAAAAATTAATTTCAGAAGATGATATTGCAAATATTATTTCAAAAGTTAAATCTGAGGAAATTACTGGAATTAATGTAACAGTTCCATTTAAAAATAAAATTGTTCCTTTTGTTGACATTTTAACAAAGGAAGCAGATCAAACTAAATCTATTAATACTATTTACTACGAAAAAGGGAAAACTATAGGACATAATACTGATATTGCTGGCTTTGAGTTAGGAATAAGATCATACGGATACAATATTGAAAAAAAAAATATTTTTATACTTGGAGCAGGTGGGGTTGTTCCATCCATAATTGTTGCTTTAAAAAAAATGAAAGCTTCAAATATATTTCTTTACAACAGAACTTTAGACAAAGCAAAAGTTCTTAAAGATAATTTTAATTACATTAAAATTATAGAAAATAATGAAATTCCTGAGCATATTGACATGATAATAAATGCAACAAGTCTTGGAATTAATAAGGATGATAAAATTGATTTGGATTATGAAAAAATAGGATCAAATAAGTTTTATTATGATATTATATACAATCCTCCACAAACAAATTTTTTGAAACAAGCCAAAATATTTGGAAATAACACTGAAAATGGAAAAATGATGTTTATTTATCAAGCACACCAGGCGTTTTCTATCTGGCATAAAGTTTTTCCAAAAATCGATGAAAAAGTAATTGAGTTATTAGATAAATGAAAAGAATTGCTATAGTAGGTGAAATTGGATCTGGAAAAACTTTTGCTGCAAAACTGTTTGGCCTTCCAACATTTATTGCAGATAATGAAGTTAATAAAATATATAATAAAAGTAGAGTTGCACACAAGAAATTAAAAAAAAAACTTCCAAAATTTATTTATTCGTTTCCGACAAAGAAAAATGAATTATCTAATGCAGTGAATAAAAATATAGAAAATTTAAAAATTATAACAAAAATTATACATCCTCTTGTTAGACAGAGAATGAATATTTTTTTAAATAAATACAAAAAAAAGGGGGCCGTTGTTTTGGATATCCCCTTATATTTTGAGAATAAAATTAATAAAAATGATGATGTTGTAATATTTATAGAAGCCCCGAAAAAAAAAATAAATAAAGCTCTTAAAAAAAGACAAAGAAATAATACCAAACTTTTAAAAAAATTAGGTTTTTTGCAAATCTCTAAAAATGTTAAAAAAAAAAGATCTCATTATGTTATTAAAAATAATTTTAAAAGTGAAAATATGAAAAAAAAAGTTAAAATTTTAAAAAAAGAAATTTTAAGAAAATGAAAGAAATAATTCTTGATACCGAGACTACTGGTTTAAATGTAAAAGATGGGCATAGAATTGTTGAAATTGGTTGTCTAGAGCTAGATGATTTTGTTTTAACATCGAAAAAGTTTCATTGCTATTTAAACCCACAAAGAAAAGTTTCTGAGCAAGCTCTCAAAATACACGGCTATACAGATGAATTTCTAGCAAAACAAAAAAAATTTTCTGATATAGTCGATGAATTTTTGGAATTTATTAAAGATAAAAAATTGATTATTCATAACGCTGGTTTTGACTTATCGCACTTAAACAACGAACTTGCAATTTTAAGAAAAGATAAAATTGTTAAGTCTAACGTTATTGACACATTAGAATTAGCAAGAAATAAATATCCAGGCTCCCAAAATAGTTTAGATGCTCTTTGTAAAAGATACAAAATAGATAATTCAAAAAGGGTAAAGCATACAGCTCTAGTAGACTGTGAACTTTTATCAAAAGTTTATATTAATTTAACCGGGCAAAAAGAACCTATACTCAAATTTGAAAATGAACATATAAGAACCCTTAGAAAAAAAGATCTAAAGGAAAATATTTACTGTAAAAAAGTAATTAAACCCTCAGAAAATGATTTAAAACTTCACAAGCAATTTTTAAAAAGTAGTCAAAAGAAAAATTATTTTAATTAAACTTTTCATTAAATAGTTTTGTAAAATCAACCTTTTTCTCAAACTTTACGTCAGGAAATCCGGAGTCTGTGAGAGTTCTTATCAAAATTTTTTCAAGGTTTGGAAATACTTCATTTTGAACGTCGCAAAGTATGATTTTTTGTAAATCTTTTTTGTCTTTAATTTCATTCTCTATTCTTATTATTATCGCATAAACTATTTCAAAATAAGATTTTTTTTCATTTTTTGTTTTATCTTGAAATTTTAATTTTGTGTTTACTTCAATTAACTTGTTTTTAAGCGGTTTTGAATTAATATCTATATCTAATTCATATTTTGAAATATTATCTTTTGTATAAAGATAACTCTCTACATTTGGAGTTTCACTTGATAGATCTTTAATATATGTTGAAAGTATTTTATATTTTTCAGCCATTCCTATCATCTATATCTTCAGATTCTCCTTCAATAAAGTCTTCTTTTTTTTTTAACTTTGTAGAATAATTTTTAGAAAATTTGAGAAAGATTAACTTTCTGGTTGGTGGAAATATCATTAATAAACCCATTAAATCGGTTGCAAATCCTGGTATGATTAAAAGCAAGGAAGCAAATGCTAAAGCTGCACCTGAAACTATTTCATAAATAGGTAACTCATTTTTCATCATTTGGCTTAAACCGGATCTAAGTGTGTTGAAACCCTCGTATCTTGCATAAAATACACCAAGGAATGCTGTAACAAAAATTAGCGAGATAGTGTAAAGAGCTCCAATTTTACCCCCTATCTCTATGAATAGATATATTTCAATAACTGGGATTAAAATAATAAGTAATAATATCGCGTTCATTTGTCTTTAATTTAATTTGCTAGTTGAAATTTAGCAACATAGTAAATACTATTATTAAATGAATAATAGTTTTGAATATATAGATATAATACTTTTAGCAATGATTGCTGGCTTTATTTTTTTAAGATTAAGAGGTATTTTAGGAAAAAAATCAGGATTTGAAGATAAAATGCCAACAAGTTTTCCTCATGAATTTCCAAATAAAGCTCCAAAAAAAACCGATAAATGAAAATACTTTCGATGAAGGTGCCCAAAAGGATTTTATAAACGGAGCAAAAATTGCCTATGAAAATATAATTACTAGTTTTTCATCTGGAAATTTAAAAAGTGTGAAAGAGCTGTTAGACAAAAAAGTATACAATCAATTTGATGAAGCAATTAAATCAAGAAATGCAAATGGGCAAATATCAGAAACTACATTTATAGGCATAAATTCTGCAGAAATAAAAAATCATGAAAACAAAAAAGGGTTTTTAGAGGTAACAGTTAATTTTGTCAGCGAAATAATCTCTTGTGTAAAGGATAAAAATAATAATATTTTGACAGGTGATCCTAAAAAAATTAAAAAAGTCTTTGACACTTGGAAATTCTCTAAGCAGATTAATTCAACAAATCCAAATTGGCTATTGATTGATACAGAAAATTGATAAAAAAAATTTCTGAAAAAGATATTAAGGATTGGTACGAATTTATTAAAAAAGACCAAAAATTAGAAAATAAAGATAATATTCAAGACGAAACAACTACAAAAAGACATGTAAAAATTGATTTGCACGGATACACATTAGATGGAGCTAACAAAAAAATGTCTGACTATATAAATGAATGCTATGAAAATAATATTTCAGTTATCAATGTAATTACTGGAAAAGGTTTGAGATCTAAAAATAAAGAAAACCCTTACACTTCAACCGATCTTGGAATACTTAAACATTCAGTGCCCAATTATATAAAAAATAATACAGAATTAATGAATAAAATAAAATTCGTTGATTTTGATGAGGAAGATAAAAATAACAAAGGAAGCTTCAATATTTTTTTAAAAAAAAAATAACATTTTAATATGAAAAATTTTAAACCAAGAATTAAAGCCAGACTTAGAAAAGGAAAAATTGAAATTAAAAAAAAATTTTCCTCAGTTAGTGAAAAGGCAAGGATTGTAAAAAACCAAACAGATATTAAAAAAAATATTAAAGACTTCTATGATTGGGTTAAAGGTGCTGAACTTATAGAATTAGATAAATGTAATATTTCAGAGGATCCTGTGAGACCAGAACTTGATAATATTTTTAGAACAAGTTATGGAAGAAAAATATTTGGTGTTAAATTTAAAGATGAAATTCATGCAGTAATGTGTTTTGCATTCACAGATGATATACCTAAATCAGTTGAGGAACTTGATTTATATAGTCAGGATGCCTTTTTAAAAAATGTTCAAAGAGATCCAGATAAAGTTGGTAGAATAGCGATTGCTTATACAGTTTGGTCTAAGAAAAAAGGTGGCGGAAAACTTATTGTAAAAGAAGTTTATAAAATGATAAAGAAATCAAATCACCTTAATAGACTTGTGACGCTATCGCCTTTGACTGATATGGCTAGAAAATTTCACCTTAGAAATGGCGCAGTTGAATTGCAGGTTAATGAAACAACTCAAAATTTTGAGTATAAAGTTATAAAATAAACTTAGATAAATCAGTATCTTTTACTAATTCACCTAAATTCTTCTTAATATAATCAGAATCTACAACTATTTTTTCTCCTGATCTATCGGTAGCAGTAAAGCTTATTTCGTCTAAAACTCTTTCTATAATTGTATGAAGTCTTCTTGCACCAATATTTTCTACAGTTGAGTTTACCTCTGTAGCAATATTGGCTATGGTATCAATTCCGTCATCAGAAAATTCTAAGTCCACATTTTCTGTTTTTAATAATGCTTTATACTGTTTTATTAAACTGTTATCTGGTTCTCTTAAAATTTTTTTAAAATCTTCACTTGTTAAAGCTTCAAGCTCAACTCTAATTGGTAAACGACCTTGTAATTCTGGTAAAAGATCTGATGGTTTTGCTAACTGGAATGCACCAGAGGCAATGAAAAGTATATGGTCGGTTTTAATTGGTCCATATTTTGTGCTTACAGTTGTTCCCTCTATTAAAGGTAACAAATCTCTTTGAACTCCTTCTCTTGAAACATCACCACCTACTCTATCAGTTCTAGCTGAGATTTTATCAATCTCATCGAGGAACACTATACCATTATTTTCAGTAGAATTCTTAGCAGATTTAATAATTTTATCTTGTTCAATTAATTTATCAGACTCTTCGTTTATTAGAATTTCATGTGATTCTTTTACAGTCATTTTTTTCTTTTTGGCCTTATTCCCCATGCCTTTACCAAGCATTTCACCAATATTTATCATTCCAACATTTGCCCCAGGCATTCCGGGTATTTCAAATGATGGCATATTATTTGCTTCGTTTACTGCAATCTCAATTTCGTTATCGTCTAAGTCACCATTTCTTAATCTTTTTCTAAAACTTTCTCTTGTTGCAACACTTGCTTTATTTCCAACGATTGCGTCAAGTACTTTTTCCTCAGCTTGTTTTTGTGCTTGCGCGTAAATTTCTTTTCTTTTTTTAACCTTTTCCATAGCAATAGCTATTTCAAGTAAATCTCTTACTATTTGTTCAACGTCTCTACCGACGTAGCCAACTTCTGTAAACCTTGTAGCTTCAACTTTTACAAATGGCGCCTCTGCAAGTTTTGATAATCGTCTTGATATTTCGGTTTTACCAACTCCAGTTGGTCCAATCATTAAAATATTTTTTGGCAAAACTTCATCTTTCATGTCACCTTTTAGAGCCTGTCTTCTCCATCTATTTCTTAGTGCAATAGCCACAGCTCTCTTAGCTTTATTTTGTCCAACCACAAATCTATCTAATTCAGAAACAATTTCTCTCGGTGACAGAGAATTTACAAAAGATTCATCTTGATCCTTTTTATCCTTAGGTACCAAAGGTGTTACATTGTTTTTTTCCATTATATTTTTTCCATATTTATATTGTCATTTGTGAAAACGCATATTTCTGAAGCAACCTTAATTGCTTTTTTTGCTATCTCTTCAGCTGACATATCGGTATCCATTAATACTTTTGCTGATGCCAAAGCATAATTTCCACCTGATCCAATCCCAATTACATCACCCTCAGGTTCTAGAACATCACCTGTTCCTGAAATAATAAAACTTTTTTCTTTATCACCTATTGCCATTAATGCTTCTAGTCTTCTTAAATATTTATCTGTTCTCCAATCCTTTGCAAGTTCAACAGCAGCTCTTGTTAAATTACCCGCATGTTTTTCTAATTTTGACTCTAATCTTTCGAATAAAGTTAATGCATCTGCTGTTGATCCAGCAAACCCTGCAATCACATTTCTTTTCTCAATTTTTCTAACTTTGTTTGCTGTCCTCTTGATGACAGTATTTCCCATGCTAACTTGCCCATCACTAGCAACTACAACGTCTTTATTTTTTCTTATTAATACTATTGTTGTCATACATGTTAGATGGACATTAATTTCTATAATTCAAGTTCCTGATTACTTTTATTGATATAAGCAAATAATGAATATATAGGTATATAAATAATGAAGAGAAAAGCTGATATCACCAGAAAAACAAAAGAAACATCGATTAAGGTGGAGCTTAACATTGATGGCAAAGGTCAATACAAAATTGACACAGGAATTGGTTTCCTTGATCACATGCTTGAGCAACTATCAAAACATTCTTCAATTGATCTTAAAGTTAAAGCAAAAGGAGACACTCATATTGATTTACATCATACAACTGAAGACACAGGAATTGCTATTGGTGAATGTTTAAAAAAAGCATCAAAAAATTTTGTTGGAATAAAAAGATACGCACATGCGCTATTACCCATGGACGAAACGTTGACAAGGGTAGCAATTGATATGTCTAATAGACCATATCTTATTTGGAATGTTAAATTGAAGGTTGAAAAATTAGGTGAAATGGACACAGAGTTATTCAAAGAATGGTTCCAGGCATTTGCTCAGTCAGCTGGAATAACTATGCATATTGAAAATATTTATGGAGACAACAGTCACCATATCATCGAATCTTGTTATAAAGGACTAGCTAGATCACTAAGATCAGCACTTGAATTAGATCCTAAAAACAAAAATACAGTGCCATCTACAAAAGGTTCTTTATAAAAAAAAGAATTAATGAAAGTTACAATCGTCGATTATAGCTCGGGTAATATAAGCTCTGTAATTAACTCATTTAGAGAAGTCGCAAAAAGCAAAGCAACAATAGAAGTAACCTCAGATATAAATAAAATCAAATCTTCAGATAAAATTGTTCTACCAGGACAAGGATCATTTAAAAGCTGTATAAATTCTTTAAAAAAAATCAGTGGTTTAAATGATACTTTAAATGAATTTGTAATAGAAAATAAAAAACCACTTTTAGGAATATGTGTAGGGTTACAAATGTTCGCTGACGTCGGTTATGAAGAGACCGAAACAAAAGGTCTAGGTTGGATTTCTGGCGAAGTATCAAAAATAGATAACCAAAATGGTAAATATAAGCTTCCCCACATAGGCTGGAATCAAATAAACATCTTAAAAGATAGTAAAATTTTTAAAGATGTAGAAAATAATTCACATATGTACTTTGTTCATAGCTATGAATTCATACCTAAAGATAATAAAGTTATTTCAGCAACCACTGATTATTCAACAAAAGTTGTTTGTTCAGTAGAGAAAGAAAATATATTTGGAACACAATTTCACCCAGAAAAAAGTGATAAAACTGGGTTACAAATAATTGATAATTTTATAAAATTATAAATGAAAATATTTCCAGCAATAGATATCAAAGATAAAAAGTGTGTAAGACTTGTTAAAGGAGATTTTAAAAATAAAACTGAATATGAAATGTCTCCAGCTGAACAAGCCAGTAAATTTAAAGACCATGGACTCAAAAATTTACATGTTGTTGATCTCGATGGAGCTTTGATGGGTAAAACAGTAAATCTAGATATTATTGAGGATATAGTTAGAAAATTTGATCTTAAAGTTGAAATAGGTGGTGGCATTAGAAATCTTGATAGTATTCAAAAATATGTTGAAGTTGGTGTTGAAAAAGTGATTTTAGGAAGTGCTGCTATAAAAGATAAAAATTTTTTAGAAGAAGCATGTCAAAAGTTTCCAAATAAAATAGCATTAGGTTTAGATGCTAAAGACGGATATTTATCAGTATCTGGATGGAAGGAAAATTCTAATCAATTAACTTTAGACTATTTGAATGAAGTAAATAATTATGGGGTTAGCAGACTTATTTATACCGATATAAATAAAGATGGAATGAAGCAAAGTCCAAATTTCGAAGATACATCAAAAATTGCAGCTAAATCAAATTGTCCTGTAATTATATCTGGTGGGGTTTCATCAATAGATGATATTAAAAAAGCAAAGAGTTTAAAAAATATTGAGGGTATAATAGTTGGAAAAGCAATTTATGATGGTGATATTAAATTAGAAGAACTTGTGAAAGAAGATGCTTAAAAATAGAATAATTCCTTGCCTAGATGTAAAGAATGGCCGCGTTGTTAAAGGCATTAACTTTGTTGATCTTAAAGATGCAGGAGATCCAGTTGAGCAAGCAAAAATTTATAGCGATGGTGGTGCTGATGAAATATGTTTTTTAGATATAACGGCCTCAAACGAAAATAGAGATACAATTTATGAAGTTGTAGAGAAAACCTCCAAAAAATGTTTTGTGCCTTTAACAGTTGGCGGAGGAGTTAGAAGTATTAATGATATTAGTAAATTACTTAACTGTGGTGCCGATAAAGTTTCAATAAATACAGCTGCTGTAAATGATAAGCAGGTTGTTGTTGATAGCTCAAAAAAGTTTGGTTCCCAATGCATCGTTGTTGCAATAGATGCAAAAAAAAATGGAGATGTATGGGAGATTTATACACATGGTGGAAGAAATAAAACTGGCATTGATGCACTTAAATTTGCAAAAGAAATGGAAAAAAGCGGAGCAGGAGAATTACTCGTAACATCAATGGATAGAGATGGAACACAGGTTGGATACGATATAGATTTAATGTCTAGGATTTCATCTGCTGTAAATATTCCTGTTATTGCCTCTGGTGGAGTTGGTACTTTAGATCACTTGGTAGATGGCATTAAATTAGGTAATGCGAGCGCGGTCCTAGCAGCTTCAATTTTTCATTATGACAAATATTCAGTAAAACAGGCAAAGGAATATTTGGACTCGAAAGGAATTCCAGTTAGAATTTAATATGCTTAAAACATTAGAAGATTTAATAAAAATAATAAGAGAGAGAAAATTATCATCAGATGATAGCTCTTACACATCAAAATTACTTAAAGATAAATCTTTGTCTTTAGAAAAAGTCAAAGAGGAGATTGGCGAACTTATAGTAGCTGTGGAAAACAATTCAAATAAAGTTCACGAGGCAGCTGACGTCCTTTATCATTTATTAGTTTATCTAGAAGGAAATGGCGTCCGTATTGAGGATATCATGGATGAATTAGAAAAAAGGAAGAAAAAAAAAGAGTCTTAAAAATATCAAATTAGTGTTAGCCTTTCTAAAAATAAAATTCATTTATGAGCCACAAATTTTATAAACCTTCAAGATCACGACTTCAGAGAAGTGAATTAGCAGTCCCTGGTTCATCACCAAAAATGTTTGAAAAGGCTTTAAATTCAGATGCTGATTATATTTTTTTAGATTTAGAAGATGCAGTTTCTCCAAATGATAAAGTTGCTGCAAGAGCAAATGTTGTTAAAGCTTTAAATGAAATTAATTGGCGAGATAAAGGAAAAACTATTTCAGTCAGAATTAACAGTTTAGACACTCATTACATGTACAGCGATTTAATTGAGCTTATTGAGCAAGCAGGTAAAAATATTGATACAATACTTGTTCCAAAAGCAGGAACAGCAAGTGATGTTTACATGGTAGATTGTTTGCTCACTCAAATAGAAACAAACAAAAAAATTGAAAATAAAATTGGAATTGAGTGTTTGATTGAAACTGCTTTAGGCATGTCCAATATTAAAGAAATTGCAAAATCTAGTGAAAGATTAGAGGCATTACATTTTGGTGTTGCTGATTATGCCGCAAGTCTTAGAGCAAGAACAGTTGTGATAGGTGGATTAAATCCAGATTATCCAGGAGATCAGTGGCATCACGGATTGTCAGAATTAGTTATGACATGCAGAGCATATGGGCTCAGAGCTATAGACGGACCATTTGGAGATTTTAATGATCCAGATGCATATATTGCTTCAGCAAGAAGGGCTGCTGCCATCGGTATAGAGGGTAAATGGGCAATACATCCATCTCAAATAGATTTAGCAAATAAAGTTTTTTCACCACCAGAAGCTGAAGTTAAAAAAGCAAAGAGAATTTTAGAGGAATTAGATAAAGCTGCAAAAGAGGGAAAAGGTGCAGCTCAATTAGATGGAAGAATGATAGATGCAGCATCTGCACGGATGGCAGAAAATATTGTAAATATAAATAAAAAAATAGAGGATAAATAAATGGATATTCACGAGTACCAAGCAAAAAAAATTCTTGCAGGATTTGGAGTTGCAGTACCAAGAGGTGGAATAGTTTACAGTCCAGAAAATGCAGAAAATAAAGCAAGAGAGCTTGGTGGATCTAAGTGGGTTGTAAAAGCACAAATTCATTCAGGAGCAAGAGGTAAGGCCGGGGGAATTATTGTTTGTAATAGTGAATTAGAGGTTGCTCAAGCAACAGATAAACTTCTAGGAAAAAAATTAGTTACAAATCAAACAGGACCAGATGGAAAAATCGTTAATAGAGTTTACATTGAGGAAGCAACAGACATAAAAAAGGAATTATATTTAGGTCTTGTTTTTGACAGGAGCTCCGAGTCTATAATGGTAGTTGCTTCTACAGAAGGCGGTATGAGTGTAGAGGAAATTTCGAAGCAAAAACCAGAAACAATTATTAGATCCAAAATTGAAGTGGCTGTTGGTATGCAACAATTTCAAGCAAGAGAAATTGCATTTGGTCTTGGAATAGAACCAAAACTAATATCTAGAATGGCCGAAGCAATAACTGGTTGTTACCGTGCATTTAGTGAATTAGATGCAACTATGGTCGAGGTTAACCCACTTGTAATTTCAAACCAAGAACAGATTCTAGCTTTGGATTGTAAAATGAGCTTTGATAATAATGCGTTATTTAGAAGAAACCAAATTTCAGAATTAAGAGATAAAACGCAGGAAAATGCAAGTGAAGTTTATGCATCTGATAGAGGTCTTAACTACGTAAGTTTAGATGGGAATATTGGTAATATTATTAATGGTGCTGGTTTAGCAATGGCTTCAATGGATATGATAAAATTAGCGGGTGGAGAACCAGCTAATTTTCTAGATGTTGGAGGAGGTGCAACACCTGAAAAAATTGTGAAGGCATTTAAGCTAATTTCAATGGATAAAAAAGTAAAAGTTATTTTGGTAAATATATTTGCTGGAATTAATAGATGTGATTGGGTGGCAGAAGGTATAGTTCAAGCACTACAAAAAATAGAAATCAAAGTACCATTAGTAATTCGACTAGCTGGAACAAATGTAGAAAAAGGAAATAAAATTTTAAAAGAGAGTAAAATAAATTATATAGAGGCAAATACATTAGAGGATGCAGCAAATAAAGCTGTAAAAGCATTAGGAAAATAAATGTCCATTTTAATTGATAAGAGTACAAAAATATTAATACAAGGCTTTACAGGAAAGATGGGCACTTTTCACGCACAGGAGATGATAAAGTACGGCTCAAATGTTGTTGGTGGAGTGACACCAGGTAAAGGTGGATCAAAACACTTAGATTTACCAGTTTTTAATACTGTTAAAGAAGCTGTAGAAACAACTGGAGCATCAGCTTCAATATTATTCGTTCCCCCAGCTTTTGCAGCAGATTCTGCTATGGAAGCAGCTGACGCTGGTATTAAAACATGTGTTGCTATAGTTGATGGAATACCATCACACGATATGATTAGAATAAAAAGATACATGAGAAGATATTCAAGAATTCAAAAAATGACATTGATAGGACCTAATTGTGCAGGTGTTATTAGCCCAGGAAAAGCAATGCTTGGAATAATGCCAGGACATATTTATAAAGAAGGAAAAGTTGGCATTATTGGAAGATCAGGAACTCTCGGATATGAAGCAGCCCAGCAAATGAAAAATTTAGGAATTGGAATTTCAACAAGCGTTGGAATTGGGGGCGACCCAATTAATGGAAGTTCTTTTAAAGATATTTTGGAAAAGTTTGAAGAAGATAAAGAAACAGACGCAGTTTTAATGATTGGTGAAATTGGTGGACCACAAGAAGTTGCTGCTGGAGAGTTTGCAAAAGAAAATATGAAAAAACCTGTAATAGCCTACATTGCTGGATTAACAGCCCCAAAGGGTAGAGTTATGGGGCATGCAGGTGCCATAGTTTCGGCATATGGAGAAAGTGCTGTAGAAAAAGTAGAACTTTTAAAAGAGTGTGGGGTTACAATTTCTAAAAATCCTTCAGTTATGGGGGAAACTGTAAAATCAGTAATAATTAAAAAATAGAATGAGCATATTTAAGATCATTACTTTTTTAATTTTAGGCTTTATTGTTTATAAAGTTTTTGTTGCAGTTAAAGATTTTGAAGTAGGTCTCGATAAAAGGGTAGAGAAAGTCGAAGCATTGGGCTTAGGTAAAGAAGATGAAGTAATTGGTCTAATGATGTACTTAGGAGACCCTGAAGATCTTATATTAGTTGAACATTTATTGGTAAAAAATAGATCAAAATGTTTAGAAATGAAAAATAATGCAGAAGAGGTCTCAAATGCATACTATGAATGTGCTAGATTAAACGCTATTGTTAAAGATGGAAAAATTATTTCTGTGATTGATGAACTTGAAGTTTTATAATGAGTTATGAAGATAACAATATATTTGCTAAAATTTTAAGAGGAGAAATACCTTGTAAGAAAATATATGAAGATGAGTATGTGCTATCTTTTTATGATATAAATCCACAAAAAAAAATTCACGCCTTAGTTATTCCAAAGGGAAAATACATAGATTTAGATGATTTTTGTAAAAACGCATCGCCAAATGAAATGGTGGGTATGTTTAAAGGTATTGAAGAAGTTGCTAAAAAACTTAGTATTTCAAATGGAAAAGGCAAAGGTTATAGAGCCTTAACAAACATCGGTAGCGATGGTGGCCAAGAGGTACCGCATCTGCATTTTCATTTGTTTGGTGGTGAAAAAATAGGTAAAATGGTCGAGTGACTCTAATAATAGATAGATATTTTCTAGATATAACTTCAATAAATAATTTAAATTTTAAATCAAAACCTTCAGATAAGTACTCATTAAATAAAGAGAATAAAAATAGGTTCGATCTTAATAAATTTTTTTACAAACAAATTGGTAAAAAACACCAGTGGACTGATAGGCTCATTTGGCAAGATAAAAATTGGATTGATTATGTATCAAACGAAAAAGTAGAGACCTATATTTTACAAACTAAGGATGATTTAGTAGGATATTTTGAACTAATTTTTGAAGGTAATAATTGTGAGTTAGCGTACCTTGGTATTCTTGAAGAATATATCGGTAAAGGTTTGGGAGGATTTTTACTTTCAGAAGCATTGAAGATTGGACTTAGAAAAAGCAAAAGAGTTTGGGTACACACTTGTTCATTAGATCATCCAAATGCAATTGAAAACTACAAATTACGCGGCATGAAAATATTTAAAACTGAAACACTAAGAAGAAAAGTAATCTAAAGGAAAAGCTTGATTATTTGGATAGCTTCATACCCTAAGAGCGGAAATACTTGGGTTAGGTCGATTATTTCATCATATTTTTTTTCAGATACTGGAGAATTTAATTTTGATTTATTAGGAAATATTCCTCAATATCCAAGCTCAAAGTATTTTAAATTTCCTATAAAAAAACCTGGAGAAGTAAGTCTATATTGGAAAAGTACACAAGATGAATTGAGTAAAAAAAATAAAAATGTTTTTTTAAAAACACATAATGCAATGGTGACTCTTAATGGAAGAGATTTCACATCTTCGACAAATACTCTTGGTTCCGTTTATATAGTTAGAGATCCAAGAAATATAATTTCTTCAATGAAAAATCATTTTGATTTTGAGGATTATTCCGAAACCTTTGATTTTATGATTAATAAAAAAAAATTTATTTGGGATGAAAGAGAAAAAGATAATTATTCAAGTTTTCAGTTTTTGGGATCCTGGTCTGATCACTACAAATCTTGGTTAAAAAATTCTTCGTTTAGAACATTGCTTGTTAAATATGAGGATTTAGAAAAAGATTGTTATTCAACATCTCTTAAAATTATTGAATTTATAAATTTTTTAAAAGGTGAAAAAATAAAGGTTGATGAAAATAAACTTTTTAATTGTGTACAAACAACAAGTTTTGATATCTTGAAAAAAAAAGAAACCGAAACTGGATTTCAAGAAAGTATAAAGTATAAAGACAAAAAAAAAGATTTTTTTTATTTAGGCCCCAAAAATAAATGGCAGGAAAAATTACCAAAAGATATTTTATCAAGGGTAAAAAAAGAGTTTATTGATGATTTAAAGTATTTTAATTATAATCCTGACTAGGAAGTCTAAATTTATTTTTTTCTATATTAATATTTTTCTTTAAATTAAATAAATATGTAATTACTAAATTTTGATAAATATCTACATTTTGCCAACCTATAATATCGTATGTAACTTTATCAAAAAAAATATTTATTTGGTAGTCTCCTTCTAAAAATTTAAAACGAAAGTATTTTGCATCTATCATTTCACCTTTATTTTTCCTCATTTTTTCTATCAAAAACTCTTTATCTAATATCAAATTAAACGCGGTTTTTTCTATGGGAT
Organism: uncultured Pelagibacteraceae bacterium; assembly: GCA_902584015.1. Taxonomy (GTDB): domain Bacteria; phylum Pseudomonadota; class Alphaproteobacteria; order Pelagibacterales; family Pelagibacteraceae; genus Pelagibacter. The sequence continues at coordinate 1,385 of CACHYG010000016.1, read as the reverse complement.
ATATATAATATTGATTATTGGTTAGGTTTTTAATTACTAATTTTTTTCCATTTGATACCAATATTTTTTTTTTAAAATTTTTGTACTCACAAAAAATCTTTTTTGGGTATTCTATTATACACTGTCCTTGTTCTATTTCTTCGTTAATGTTTTGTTTAAATTCAAATGAAAGATTATTTGTATCTTCAAAGTTTTGAATAATTTTATTTTTAATTGATGCTAATACATAATTAGGATGAATAAGAAAAATAATCAGCAATGTTAATTTTATATATTTCATTATTTAAGAACATCCCTTTTTCCTACATGATTTGCTTTACTTACTATTCCCTCCTCTTCCATTAGTTCTATTATTCTTGCTGCTCTGTTATAGCCAATTTGAAGTTTTCTTTGTAAAAAAGATGTTGAGGCTTTACCCTCAGTCCTAATAATCTCAACCGCATTATTATATAATTCATCTTTGTCATCATTTTTAGTTGAATTATCTGTATTTTTTTCATCTCCAAAACTTAATATTTCATCAAAATATTCGGCTTTACCTTGAGATCTTAAAAAATTATTCACTTTCTCTATTTCTTTTTCAGAAACGAATGGGCCATGAATTCTGATAATTCTATTTGCAGAAGTCATATAAAGCATATCACCTTTGCCAAGAAGTTGTTCAGCTCCTTGCTCTCCAAGAATTGTTCTACTATCAATTTTGGAAGTTACTTGAAAAGATATCCGTGTAGGAAAATTAGCCTTAATTGTTCCTGTTATTACATCTACGCTTGGCCTTTGAGTAGCCATTATAATATGTATTCCTGCTGCACGAGCCATTTGAGACAATTTTTGAATATAATTCTCCATTTCCTTGCCAGCTAAAAGCATTAAATCTGACATTTCATCAACTATCACCACAATATAGGGCATGGGTAAATTATGTTTTTGATTATATCCGTCGATATTTCTTACACCTTCTTTGGTCATCAGTCTGTAACGACTTTCCATTTCTTTTACTACCCAACCCAGAACAGATGCTGCTCTTTTAGGCTCAGTTATCACAGGACACAACAAATGTGGTATGCCTTCATAAGTTGATAGCTCCAACATTTTAGGATCTATCAAAATAAACTTACATTTGTCAGGCGAATGTTTGTATAATAAAGACAGAATTATTGTATTAATACAAACTGATTTACCTGATCCTGTAGTTCCCGCTACTAAAAGATGTGGCATAGATGTTAATTCACCTACAATTGGAGACCCCGAGATAGATTTACCTAAAGCAATCGGTAACTTAAATTCTTTTTTTTTAAACTCTTTACTTGAAATTATTTCACTTAAGAAAACATTTTCTCTACTTGAGTTAGGTAACTCAATACCAATAGTGCTACTACCTGGTA
>CACHYG010000015.1 GCA_902584015.1 uncultured Pelagibacteraceae bacterium | reverse complement strand
GCTAAGCAGTTGAAAAATAAATCAAATACATGGATTAAAAAATGTTCAAATGTTTTAAGTTCAAGAACAGCTATGGAGCTTAGAGGTATACCTTGTATTGATTTAGAAACAACACAATCAAAAAGAAAAAGTTGCGTTGTATCTCGTTCATTTGGAAAAAGGGTTGAACATTTCCAAGAACTAAAAGAAGCAGTTGCAAGTTACTGTTTAAATGCTTCTGAGAAAATTAGATCAGAAAATTTAGTTGCAAAAGCGATAACCGTTTTTGTTAGAACAAGTCCTTTTCAAAGAAATTTTGGTTATTATTCAAATTCAAAAACAGTTGATTTTCCGATTGCAACGAACAATAGTATAGAAACTGTTACAGCTGCAGTTTCGATATTAGAAGAAATATTTAAACATGGTTGTCGATACCAAAAAGCAGGTGTGATGCTAACAGGATTATTGAATGAAAATGATAAGGAAAATTTGTTCTCATCTGAAAAAGATGAAAAAATAAATAGACTAATGAGATCAATGGATAATACAAATTATCGTTATGGAAGATCTACATTAAGTCTTGCAAGTGCAGGTGTTTATAAAAAATGGAATATGAGAAGAGAACATTCGTCTAAAATTGATACAGCTGACTTTTATTCTTTACCCAAAATAAAAGCCTGAGTATCGCTATTTAAATTTCTCTTCTTTTTTAGGTTTTCTAAGAACTATACTGTCTAAATAGATTGTTTGATCTTGAAGACTTTCCCAATCAGAATTCCAATAACCAATTGTTCTATGTCTATATATTCCAAATTTCATATAACCACCTGTGCAAGTATCAGCTAAAGTTTTGATGTTTTTTAAGTCAGCAATAACTTCGTTATTTTTATATATTTTGAATCTTCCAGTCTCGTCTTGCTTCCAAAGGACATGAAATTTCAAATGAGTCCACTTGCCCTTTAGATCACTAATCTTACCAATAATTACTGGATCAGAAGAGTATGCTGATTTACTTACCCAAGTATAATAATTTTCACCTTTATACTTTGTGTCTTGAGCCCAAAAATGACAGCAGTTATGACATCCTTTGGCTTTATTATCAGTATGCATTTGTCCAATTACGACTACTGCACCCTTTTCTAAACTTTTATAAGTTTCATCAAAGTAAACTGCATATTCATAAATATGTTCTTTATTTTTTAATCTAAGATCACCAAGATGAATTTCTTGTCGGCTCCTATTTCCTTTTCCATCACATCCAATTTGTAATTTAGCAGATTTTCCTTTTCCACAACCAGCATCTTCTCTATTAACTGTAACCTGAATACTTGTTTTTCCATCGTATACGGGAAAGCCATCACTTTTTTTTACTTCCTTAATTCTGTTGGTTTTTTTATATGCTAAAGATAAAAATTGCTCCTTAAAACCTTTTATATCTTTAAATTTAGTTTTGTGTTGATCTGCAAAACATAAATTTGAAAAAAATATAAAGATTAAAAATATAAAGTAACAAAATTTTTTCATTTACCTATAACAACTATAGTCAAATCATCACTTAATTTATCAATTTTAGAAGAAGTAGTAATTTCTTTTGTAATATTATTTAATTCATCATTAATATTATTACTAAAATTATTATTAATTATTTTTTTTGAACCTTCGATACCGATTTCTTGATTATTTTCGTCTAAACTTTCAGATAATCCATCTGTAAATGCATAAAGTCTGTTACTATTTAAATTAATTCTATTAATAGAATAACTTGATTTTGCTTTTTGCACGATCACACCTAGTGGAGGAGATTTACTTTCATATTCTTCAAAATTTCCATTTTTATCTCTTACTAACGCTGGTTGATGACCAGCGTTTACCCATACTATTTCACCAGTAGTAATGTTATAATTTCCAATAATTGAAGTTACAAACATTCCACTCGTTTTAGTATAAAATAAATCATTGTTCATATGAAATGCAATTTCATCTACATCAACTTTATCTCTAGCCATTATTTCAAATAAAGTTGACGCTTTAGCCATAACCATTCCTGCATGTATTCCTTTGCCAGCTACATCTGCAATAATGAAATAAACATTATCGTTATGAGGATAAAAACTAAAAAAATCTCCTGAAACCTCTCTTGCAGCTATATTTATTCCTTTTACAGGATAATTTTTTAAATTTCTTTTTGGCAAAAAGTTTTCTTGAACTTTCACAGCTAACTTAACTTCTTTTGATATTCTTGTACGCCACTTATTTTTCTCTTCTTCACTTGTCTCTAACTTGCTCATTAACTTGTTATAATAAAGACCAATTACTCCACCTGCGGTAAATGGATCTTGGGGACCTCTGATTTTGAGATCCCCAGATTCAGATTGTTTGTCTAAAATCGAAATTAAATCATGCTCAACTGAAACTGCATTGTGCTCAGCAATATTTAGTCCTAACTCCTCTTGTACAGGACTTACCCGTAAAGGGTAAAATTTATTTACTATACTCAAAACAGAGTAAGATGAAACAAACGTAAATAAACCAATTGACGTAATACCAATTAATTGAATTTTAATTTGTGAAAATCTGTCTAATCCAGTATCTAAAATTGTTAAATCTGAAAATAGACCAACTGCTAAAGTTCCCCAAATACCTGCAGCTAAATGAACTGGAACTGCACCAACAACATCATCAATTTCAAACTTATTCAAAGTTTCATTTACAATGATAGCAATTATTGAACCTATTATTCCGACAAAAATTGAAATTACTGATGACATTGAATTACACCCAGCTGTAATTGCAACCAATCCTGCTAATGGACCTAAAATAATATAAAAAGGATCAGGTTTTTTATATTTAAAGTAAGAAATAGTTAAACCTGTTAATAAACCAAATGCTGCTGCTAAAAATGTATTAATTAAAATTAATGGTACTGACTCATCCATTGCCCCATTGCTTCCTCCATTAAAACCAAACCAACCAAACCATAAAATAAGTGTTCCCAAAACTGCTAAAGGAAAACTAGATCCAGTAAACTTGCCTTTATTTGCTTCTGAATATTTACCAATTCTTGGCCCCAATATAATAACTGCTGCTAAGGCAATCCATCCTCCTACGGAGTGCACAATTGTACTCCCAGCAAAATCTACAAATCCTATATCTGACAGCCAACCTGTAGATTTAACTGAACCAGTAAGATAACTTGAAGACCAAGCCCAATGGCCAACAATAGGATAAATTACTCCAGTAGCTAAAACTGTCATAATCAAATATCCATTAAATTTCATTCTTTCTGCAACTGCACCAGAGATAATTGTTGCGGCAGTTGCAACAAACATTGCCTGGAAAACAAAGTAAGTCATGTATTCCGCTTTTTCTGTTTTAAAGAAAAATAAATCGGTACCAAAAAAACCGTTATAAGAGGTACCAAACATAATACCAAATCCGAATATCCAAAAGATAACTACAGAAACACCAAAGTCTGCTGCATTTTTCAATGCAACATTGATACTATTTTTATATCTAGATAAACCGGTTTCCATACACATAAAACCTGCTTGCATAATAAAAACTAAAATTGCACAGTCAATTACCCACAAGGTGTCAATATTATTTTTTAGTGTGTCTATTATTTCTTGGGACATATCTTTATTAAATTATTTATATTGGTTGATCGCCTTCTATAGCAATTCTATCCATAACTCTTTCATGTCCTAATCCTCTGCCAGGGAAGAAATCAGTTAAGCCCTGATGCTGTGTACTTCTGTTATCCCAAATAGCAACAGCATTTTCAGTCCATTTAAATCTACAAGTTAGATCCAATCTTTCTTGGTGAGCAAATAATTCTTTTAATAATTTGCTACTTTCACTTTCATCTAAACCTTCAATTCTTTTTGTATACATAGAATTAACATATAGGATTTTTTTACCTGTTTCTGGATGAGTTCTAACAATTGGGTGAATATTTGAATATTCATCTAAATTACCATTACCTTCCATGCCTTTGTAAGCATCGACAAATGCTGCAGCGCCAAGGGAACTATGTACAGCTTTCTTATCTTTAATTTTTTCTTTTAGATCATTATCTAAAGTTTCATAAGCCAGCTCCATATTAGAAAACATCGTATCTCCACCAACAGGAGGAATCTTGATTGATCTTAAAATGATTACTTTGGTAGGTTTTGGATTATAACTTACATCTGTGTGCCAAGTTTCGCCCCACTGCTGTTTTTCGTCTGGTTTTTTAATTATTCTAATTATTTCTGGGTATTGATCTCTTCCTTTAACATATACATGTCTTTCTATAGGTCCAAACCGCTTTGCGAAATTAATTTGCTCCTCTGCTGAAATATTTTGATTTCTAAAAAAAAGAACTTTATGTTCCAAAAGAAGCTGGTTGATCACTCTCCAATTTTCTTCTGAAGAATCTTTTAAATCTAAACCAGATATTTCAGCTCCCAGTGCACCAGAAATTAAGTTAATTTTCATTATATAATCTTATCAATTATTAAAATATTGGATAGTGAATTATTCATTTCGTCCAAACTTCCTCTTTGTGAAATTATAAAAGTTGAGATAAGAAATATCACAGTAAATATCACTGGTAGTATCATTATAAATGTTATTTTTTGGTATATTAGAAACATATAAACTAAAACAAAAAGTATTGATCTAACTAAAACACTAAATTTAAATACTCCAACTATTGCTAGAGAATGTTTTATAAGATTTAAAAAGCTCATTTTTGAAGGACCAAAATATCTTTTTCCTCTTTCTGAGGAAATTGTTGCTTTATCATTGCAGTTCTTTGCTAACGATCCTGAAAAACTACTCCATGTTGCTTTATCACTCAACATTTTTTCAATAGTTGATTTTGTTAAACAAGTATAATTTCCGAATTTGATTGATTGTCCTGTGAAAGTATAGGTTAGAATTTTATGAAAAAAAATAACATATTTTAAATAAAATATTTTCAGATCTTTTTACTCTTTCTCCAACAATTGTTTTATTTGGATGATAATTAAAATTTTCTACAAACAACTTTATTTCTTCAGGTCTATCTTCACCATCTCCATCCATTGGAATAATATAATCAAACTGTTGATTTTCATTTATATGCTTTAAACCTGTTGCGATACATCTTGTGTGACCAACATTATTTTTTAGATTAATAACTTGGATAGAATTTAAATTAGATAAATTAGAAAAATTTTCTGTAAATTGTTCTGTAGATGCATCATTTACTAAAATTATTGAAAAGGAATGATCTATACCACTTACTTCATTATTAATATTTTCTAAGAGTTTTGTTGCAGATTGCCAATCGTTATAAATCGGTATCAATATTATAATTTTCATTTTTAGTTCAGAGAATTTAGAAATCTAAATAATGAAGCAAATATTCCATGTCCTGAAAGTTCAATCATTGCAATAATTGCAATAATGAAAATTACTTTTTTAAATTTTGTATTTAAAAACTCATTCATTTATTCCCCACACAAATTTCATCTATACAAATAAACTTATTATAGGTTTCTAACTTATTTTTATCTACGTTGCCATCCCAAACCGGTCTTGATTTTAAATGATAAGATAAATTTCCAGCATTCCATTCATTACCTAGAACAAAATTAATTGGATCTTCAAATTCCTTATTCCATTTTGTCTGTACTTTGTTGGCAATCTCTTTACCAGGGTAATCTGTTCTTTTATCTGTTTTTGCAATTGAAATATATCCGTAAGTAACTGGGGATAATAAAAAAAGGAAAACAAAAGCAACAAAAAACTTTTTAAAATTGATTTTAGATATTTCTTTTTGAAAAACATAAATTATCAATGTCCCAAAAAATAAATAAAACGGCGTCATCCACATAGTTCTTATCTTCGAGCCTGTAATCATTGAAGTTAAAAACATAAAAAAAATTGGTAAAATATTGATCGAAATTAAAAATAATAAGTTTTTATCTTTTAAGTTTAATTTAAATCTTAATTTTTTAATTAGTAGCACCGCCATAATAATAAATGGCAAAATAATTCCAATTTGCTTTAATAGAAATATTATTGGATATCTCAAATGATCAATAAAATTTGAAGTCTCCAACCCAGATCTTGCTAACCCATATGTGATTGTAATAAAATCATTCTCATATAACCATATTAAATGTGGAATTAATAAAACTAAAAAAACTTCAATTGATAAAATATAATTGAAGTTAAACTTTCTCTCTCTTTTTATAAAAATCAAATATAAAAAAAGTAGGTCAATTGAAATTAGTAAATAAACAAATAAATACTTGGATAAAAATCCCCCAGCAGCAAACAATCCAACTAGTACACAATCTTTAAAATTCGGTACTTTTTGATTAAAAACTTTCCATGAAAAATAAACAGTTAGAGTCCAAAAAGGAATTTGACAAACATTTACGTTAAATTCTGGAGTTGTAAAATTGTAAAAATATATTCCCTCTAATAAAAAAACAGAAAATAAAGCTAAAATTTCACTCTTTAAAATTTCTCTACTAAATTTAAATACAATAAAAAAAGAAAAAACTATAAATAATTGACTAAGAAAATAATAAGCCCAATCATTTGACCCAAAAATATTATAAAAAATCTCAACCATGAAAGCGCTCATAGGAGGGTGCTTGTTAAATCCCCAATCTAAATTACTTCCCCATGCAAGAGCTTCGATTGTATCTAGTGGTAGATTGTTATTTGTTAAGAATGGAATCAGCGTCCATAAAATTAAATGGCTTGCTAAAAAAAAGTAAAAAATATTTTTTATTTGTTTTTTATAAAGCACCATTTTTATGAATTTACACAATTAAAGCTAGCTTGACACTACCTATTTGCTGAATATACTGCCAGCGCTTAAAACGTTAACATGGTCAAGATATCAAAAAACTACATTCCAAAAGAATCGGAGAAGTATATGTGCGAAAAGCATAAGCTATTTTTTAAAAATAAACTCATTGAATGGAAAAAAGATTTAGTAAGAACCAATAATGAAGCTCTCTACAATAGTTCTCTTGATGATAATAGTACATCTGCAGATATAGTCGATCAAGCAAGTTCTTATACTGAAAAAAATGTGGAGATGAGAGCAATCAATAGACAAATTAAATTAATCTCAAAAATAGACTCAGCACTAAAAAAAATTAAAGATGGAACATATGGTTTCTGTGAGGAAACTGCAGAACCAATCGGTTTAAAAAGATTAATGGCAAGACCAATTGCTACACTTTGTATTGCTGCACAAGAAAAGCATGAAAAAGATGAGAAAGTTTACGCTGACGACTAAGGTTTAGGAATTTCCCCGCCTCCCATAAAGTTATATCCCTTTATAACTGCTTCTCTTTTTGAAATTTCTTTATACCATTTACACAAACTTGAATAATTACTTAAACCAAGATCATGCCATTGATGTCTTGCTACCCAAGGCCATGTAGCTATATCTGCTATTGTATACTCTTCCCCTGCAAGATATTTAGACACTGACAATCTATCATTTAATCTTTGATACAGATCTTTTGTTATTTTGAAATATCTCTCTTCGCTATATTTACTCTTACCTTTATTAAAATGATAAAAGTGATGGTAAGCTCCAATTAGTGGACCAATTAATCCCATCTGAGCCATTAACCATTGGTCAATATTTACTTTATTTTCTTTATGATAAAATTTTTGAGTTTTATCAGCCAAATAAATTAAAATTGCTCCAGAACCAAAAACACTTTTATCGTTATCACTATCCTTTATAACTGGAATTTTGCTGAATGGACTTATCTTTACAAACTCTTCTTTAAATTGTTCTCCCTCTGAAAGATTAACTTTTGTGACTTTGTAAGGAAGCTTGATTTCCTCAAGCATAATGCTAATCTTTTTACCGTTTGGGGTATCAGCCGAAAATAACTCAATCACTTTTTACACCAAGTCTATTCTGTATTGTTTTTGATGATGTGGTAAATTCAAATCTATATTTTTCATTTGGTCTTGCTAATTTAAAGCATGCTCTAGCTGCAAGGGCACCTTCATGAAATCCAGATAAAATTAATTTAAGTTTGCCAGGATAATTACAAATATCACCAACTGCATATATCCCTTTTTGATTGGTTTCAAACTTTTCTGTATCTACTTCCACAGTTTTTTTATTTAAATTTAGCCCCCAATTAGCAATTGGACCTAGCTGCATAATTAGACCAAAAAAACCAAGCGCGAAGTCCGTCTTAAGTTTTTTAGTTTCTTTATTATCATTTTCGATCTCTATTTCTTCAAGCTTGCCGTTGCCACTTACCGTCTTAAGCTGAGAATTCGTAATTAAATTGATCTTTCCATCATTTGAAAGCTCTTTTACTTTGTCAACTGTAGCCTGAATTGCTCTAAATTCATCTCTTCTATGTATTAAATTAACTTTTGATGTTTTTGATAATTCTAAAGCCCAATCTAGTGCACTATCTCCTCCACCAAAAATAGATACTGTTTTACCATCAAATATTTTTTTATTTTTAATTGAATATAAAATGGTTTTATTTTCAAATTGTTCACATTCTTTAGGTGAAAATTTTCTAGGTTCAAAGGATCCAACCCCTCCTGCAATAATTACATTTGGAGTTTCAAAGACTGTACCTTTGCTTGTTTTTACATTCCATTTTTCATTATCTTTTTTTAATTCGTCTACTCTTTCACCTAAATGAAATTTTATATTAAAAGGTTTTAACTGTTCTAAAAGATTATTAGTTAATTCCTCTCCTGTGCATTCTGGAATTGCTGGAATATCATAAATAGGTTTATCAGGGTATAATTCAATACACTGTCCACCGATCTTATCAAGATTGTCTACGATCTCGCAATTAAGACCAATTAATTTTAATTGATGCGCAGTAAATAAACCAGTTGGACCCGCTCCAATTATTAATGCATCTGTTTTAATCATTAAATTTGCTTTTCAGGAAGATGAACTTCAAGACCATCTATTTCTGAGCTGACTTGAATTTGACAACTTAAACGACTACTTTTTTTTGGTTCATACGCTTGGTCAATCATATCGTCTTCACCTTCACTTTTTTTATTAATCTTATCAAACCATTCATCTTTGACATAAACATGGCATGTCGCACAGGCCATGCCACCACCGCAATCTGCATCAATGCCAGGTATATTATTCTGAACAGCTCCTTCCATAACAGTCAATCCATCAGCTACATCCACTGAATGGGATTTTCCGTTATTTTCAATGTAAGTAATTTTAGCCATGGATCTTATATAGGTACAAAAAAAAATAGGGCAAGTACAAAGTACTTGCCCTATTAATAAGTTTTAACTCTCTAGAATTAAGCTCTGCTTCTTCCAGAGTTAGCAACTGCACAAGACCAAATAATAACACCGAATGCGATCTTATTAACAAAGTCTGCTAAGTTGTAAATCACGTTAAGTGAGTTAGCATCAATACCACCTGTTAGGTAACCAAATACATAACCTAGTGGGTAAATAGCCCAACCTACTGTAACGATCATTCTTAAAGCACCAAATGCTGTTGCAAGTGATTTATTTCCAGATTTAGAAACAACTTTTCCTGCTTCTCCTGAAAATATTTCATAAAGGATGTAAATCCATCCCGCCATACCGATAATGAAACCAAGCATAGGGTTGATGAATCCAGCTTCTCCTAAATATCCACCTACTAACATTACTAAAGAACCAATTAAGATTCTCCAGAATATTCCAGTTGGAACTTTTTTAACTGCAGCTAGAATTAAATAAAATTCTATTAACTGAAGTGGTACAGTAATTAACCAGTCAATATATCTGTAAACAGTTGGAGTATCACCTGTTTCAACCCATACTGCTCTCATATACATATAGTGAATGAATGCTATACCAGTTACTAGTCCAGCTACGTTTACTGATTTTCTCCACTGAGTGCTAACATTAGCTTGCTCCATAAAGAAAAACGCTGTAGCTGCCAACATACCCATTGAAATTAACCAGAATGAAATACCAACGAAATCATCCGTAGCTAAAAAGGCTGTTGCTGCGTTAGCCGCTGTAGTTGCTCCAACAAGAGCAAATAAAGCTATAGCTAGCGTTTTAAGTTTTTTCATAAAAAACTCCCTCATTAGTTAGTTTTTATAGTTTATATAAACTACAGCAGTAAGATTACTTACTGCGAAGTTAGGGGTTAATTACCAAATAAAAATAGTTAATAGAAGACTTTTTTACCTCTAATAAGTATTGATTTTACTATGTTTTTGAAATTTAATACAACCTAGGTACTAAAAATACTAACAAATTCGAGTCATATGTATGAGTTCAAGTTTTAACAAAATTTACGAAGATTCTCTAAAAAATCCAGAGGAATTTTGGAAAAAAATATCTGAAGATGTGTTTTGGTTTAAAAAACCAACCAAAATATTAAATAAAGACAACCCTCCATTCTACAAGTGGTACAGCGATGGTGTTACAAACACCTGTTATAACGCATTAGATATTCACATTGATCAAGGTAAAGGTAATAAAACCGCTTTAATTTATGATAGTCCTATCACAAGAAACAAAAAACAGTTTAGCTATAATGAATTAAGGTCAAAAGTTTCTAAGTTTGCTGGTGCATTAAGAAATCAGGGTATTAATAAAGGTGACAGGATAATTATTTATATGCCAATGATTCCTGAGGCTGTCGTTGCAATGCTTGCTTGTGGTAGGATTGGAGCTATACACTCAGTTGTATTCGGAGGATTTGCCTCAAACGAACTTGCAAGTAGAATTGATGACAGTAAGGCTAAACTATTAGTTACAGCATCATGCGGATTTGAACCTGGAAGAACAGTTGAGTATAAACCTTTAGTCGATGAGGCGCTTAATCTTGCTAGTCACAAACCTGATAAAATGATTTTATTTCAAAGAGAAGGTCATGAGGTGAAATTAAATGCTCCAACGGAGATAAGCTGGGATGAAGCATTATCAAATGCAAAAGAGGTTGATTGTGTGGAGATGAATTCAAATGATTTCGCTTATATTTTATACACCTCTGGAACTACAGGAGTGCCTAAAGGTATAGTTAGGGACATTGGTGGACATATAGTTGCTTTAAAATGGACTATGAAGAATATTTATAACATAGATACTGACGACGTTTGGTGGTCAGCAAGTGATATTGGATGGATAGTGGGTCACTCATACATTGTTTATGCTCCATTGTTTAAGGGATGCACAACCGTGCTTTTTGAAGGGAAACCTGTAGGCACTCCTGATGCAGGTGCCTTCTGGAAAATAATATCTGAATATAAAGTAAAATCTTTATTCACCGCTCCAACCGCTTTTAGAGCTATAAAGAAAGAGGATCCTGATGGAAAATTCTTTTCTAAATATGATTTAAGTAAATTTGAAGCACTATTTCTTGCAGGAGAAAGAGCTGATCCAGATACAATTAAATGGGCAGAATCTCTTTTAAAAGTTCCTGTAATAGATCATTGGTGGCAAACTGAGACTAGTTGGGCAATCAGTTCTAATTGTACTGGAATAGAAATGATGAAAACAAAATATGGTTCAGCTTGTAAGGCTGTACCTGGTTATGATGTTAAAATTATTAAACCAGATCAATCATTAGCAAAACCCAATGAGATGGGAGATATAGTTGTTAAACTTCCTTTACCTCCTGGAACTTTTCCTACTTTATGGAATGCAGATAAAAGATATGAGGAAAATTATATGACTAACTACAAAGGTTACTATCAAACATATGATGCAGGTCACATTGATGAAGATGGGTATATTTGGATTATGTCTAGAACCGATGATATAATTAATGTTGCTGGCCACAGACTCTCAACTGGTGCTATAGAGGAAGTTTTGTCTGAGCATCAATCTGTTGCTGAATGTGCAGTGATTGGAATAAAAGATCAATTAAAAGGTCAATTGCCTATTGGTTTAATCGCTTTGAAAGCAGGAGTAACTAAGGATAACGATACAATTTCAAAAGAGTGTATTCAAATGGTAAGAAACAAGGTTGGCCCAGTAGCAGCTTTTAAAACTACACTTGTTGTGAAAAGATTGCCCAAGACTAGGTCAGGAAAAGTCTTAAGAGGCACAATAAGAAAAATTGCAGATAAAGAGGATTATAAAATGCCTGCAACTATTGATGATCCAATGATACTTTTCGAAATTAAAGAAGATTTAATAAAAAATAATATTTTAAAATAAAAACAATTAATCAATAAAATCTCAAAAAAAAACAAATATTTTGTTAATTAATTTTGTAATAGCAAAATCAATCGTAAAAAAATTCTTCCTATAAGATTTTTGATCTATATCCTTAAGAAATTCAAATGCTTGGTTCCTTCTACGCCACCAATTGTAATTATAATATTTTTTGTATTTCTTATCAAAACTGGAAATATCTTGTCTGTAAAATGTTAAATGTTCATTTAAAACATTAAATTGTTTTTTTTTAAGGGAAAAGTATGTAACAATTCTAAAATCAAACCATAATTCTTCAAATTTCTTTTTTGAAATTATATTTAATGCTTTTTTTAAACTTTTTTTTTTGAAGCTTAGACAGCTTGTTGGTGGAAATTTAGGCCACTTATGACTTTTCTGAAAATAACTTATATCCTCATCAATAATTTTAGTTTTATCGTAATATAGTCTAGGTTTATCACAAAGTATTTGAGCAGACTTATTTTTTGAAAAATACTCCACTATTTTTCCAACTTTTTTTTTCTCAAAAAAATCATCAGAGTCTAAAATACAAATTATATCTCCTTTACTTTTCAGTAACGATCTTTTAATTGCTGAAAGTTGATTATATGAAAAAATTTTTCCTCTTTTGAAGTTTTTAATAACTTTTATTTTTTTTCTGAATTGATTGATTTTTTTTAAAGACGCGTCTTTTGAACCATCGTCAAAAAAAATTATTTCAATTTTTTTATAACTTTGATCTAAAACAGATTTTACTGCCCTATAGCAAAATTTTTCTTTATTATAATTATTTATTAAAACCGTTACTAAGGGTTTTAATCTCATTTAAACACTAAAGGTGCTCCCTCAGCTTCACCTAATATTTTACCATCTTTAACTTTTATTTTTCCACCTATTATTGTTGCGACTGGACAACCTTTAAATTTTTTTCCATTAAAAGGCGACCATTTACATTTGCTCTCAATTTTTTCATTTTTGATTTCAATCTCTTTGTTCATGTCAACTATTGTAAAATCGGCATCGAAATCTTTTTTTATAAAACCTTTATTTTGAATTCCAAAAATTTTAACGGGGTTTTCACATACTAATTTGATTAATTGTTCAAGTTTTAATTTACCATCATTTATATGATTTAACATTACGGGTAATAAGGTTTGTACACCTGGCATCCCTGATGGAGAATCTGGGTACTCTTTATTTTTATTTTCAGCTAAATGTGGTGCGTGATCTGACCCAATTGTATCATTGTAATTATTTCTAATAGCATACCATAAACGATCATAGTGAGATTTATCTCTTATAGGTGGATTCATTTGTGCAAATGTTCCTAATTCCTCATAACAATCTGGTGCATAAATTGTTAAATGTTGTGGAGTAATTTCAAAAGTAATATTTCCTTTATGTTGTGATAAAAAATCAATTTCTTCTTTAGTTGTTATATGAAGTATATGTGCTTGTTTATTTAATCTTATTGCAATCTTTACGATTCTTCTAGTAGATGAGATTGCACATTCCTCATTTCTCCAAACTGGATGGCTTTTAACATCTCCTTTAACTCTTAATTTTTTTCTTTGGTTCAGTATGTCTTCGTCTTCTGAGTGTACGGCAACAACTTTGGAAGTATGTTTAAATACTTTTTCAATATCTTCCTCTTTGTGAACAAGCAAAGTACCAGTAGATGAACCAGCAAATAATTTTACCCCACAACATCCCTCTAAACTTTTTAAGTTTGCAAGTTCCTCAGAGTTATCTGGTGTAGCGCCAAAGTAAAATGCATAATTACAGAACATTCTATTTTTTGCTAAGTTTAATTTATTTTTAAATTCTTTTGCCGATGTTGTTGGTGGATTTGTATTGGGCATTTCAAACACACTTGTAATACCTCCTACTACTGCTGCTCTGCTTCCTGTGTGTAGATCCTCTGCATCTGTTGAACCTGGTTCCCTGAAGTGTACTTGTGTATCCATACATCCTGGCAAAACTACTAAATTTTGCGCATTAAAAGTTTCATTTGCTTCCTCTGATATATTGTCTGCAATTTGTATAATTTTGGCATTTTTTACTCCGATATCCATCTTTTGGAGTTTGCCTTCAATAAAACATGAGCCATTTTTGATAATAAGATCTAACATTTTCGAAAATAGTAATTATATTATTAATAACTGATAATCAATTATGAATGTGGATAAAGTTTATATTTTAGAAGATAGAGGAGTTCTCTACATTAATGGTGATGATTGTTTTGATTTTCTTCAAAATCTGATTACTAATGATTTAAATAAAGTTTCGGAGAGTAATAGTTGTTTTGCATCATTATTGACACCGCAAGGAAAATATTTGTTCGATTTTATTATAATTAAACACAAAGAAGGATATTTTATTGATTGTGAAAAAAAAATAATTAATGAATTATTTAATAAATTTAACTTATATAAACTAAGGTCTAAAGTTGAGATTTTAAATTTAAGTAATGAATTTGTAGTAGCTGCAGTAAGTAAGGAAAAATTTTTATCATTTGAAAACTCAAAAGATGTTACTGGAAATACAATTAAATATCGATCTGATCCTATATTCTTGGATCCAAGAAATTCTGATCTTGGGGGAAGAATTATTATAAATTTGGAAAAGCTTTATCTTTCTATCAAAAAACTAAATTTAAAGTCCTCAAGTATTAAAGAATACTATGATCATAGTTTTAAGATTGGTATTCCTCAAATAGATACAGAAAAATTACAGAATAAATTATTTGGTATTGAGTGTAATTTTGAGGAACTTAATGGTCTAGATTTTAAAAAAGGATGTTATGTAGGACAGGAAAATACCGCAAGGATTAAATTAAAAAATAAGCAATCTAAAAAGCTATTTCCAATTAAGGTTTTAGAGGGTGAAATAAAAATTGATGACGAAATTAAACAGAATAATAAAATATTTGGAAAAGTATTGATTGACGAAAATTATCCTTTTGGCTTAATAAAATTTAAAGATCAAGATATTAAGATTGGTGAAAACTTTAGTTGTGGCACTGCAAAAATCAAAATTTTAAAGCCAAATTGGTTCGATTAAATGGTGCGGTCAGTGAGACTTGAACTCACATGAGCTAGGCTCACACGGCCCTCAACCGTGCCTGTCTACCAATTTCAGCATGACCGCATTTATGCGGCAGAATAAGTGAATGACAATTATCTTGCAAGTTGATAGATTTGGCTTATGGAACTTAATTCTGAGATAAGAAAAGCAACAGATCCAATTTACAAAAAAATTTCAAAGGCTGTGCCTGCGATAGAATGGGCTGTTCATGCTCCATACATATACAAAATTAATAAACTCAAAAAAGAAAAGAATGCAGTAATTCTTGCTCATAATTACCAAACCCCAGAAATTTATCACGGCATCTCTGATTTTTCAGCTGACTCGCTTGCTTTGGCGGTTGAAGCTGCAAAAACAAAAGCCGATATTATAATAATGTGTGGAGTACATTTTATGGCTGAAACCGCAAAATTAATGAGTCCTGAGAAAAAAGTTTTCTTACCTGATATGAGAGCAGGTTGTTCTTTATCGTCATCTATTACCGGTGAGGACGTGAGAAACCTTAAAAAAAAATATCCAGGCGTACCAGTAGTTTCTTATGTTAATACCTCTGCGGATGTTAAAGCAGAAACAGATGTGTGTTGTACCTCAGCAAATGCAGTTAAAATTGTAAATTCATTAAACGTTAAAAAAGTAATCTTTCTTCCAGATGATTATCTTGCAAAATATGTTGCATCGCAAACTGATGTTGAAATAATTTCATGGAAAGGTACTTGTCAAGTTCACGAACAATTTAATGATGAAGAAATTAATGAAATTAGAAAAAATAACCCAGGAATAAAAATTATCGCACATCCTGAATGTCCTCCAGATGTAATTAATGCAAGTGATTTTGCAGGTTCAACTAGCGGAATGATCAAGTACGTAAAAGATAATCAACCAGAAAAAGTAATGATGGTTACTGAATGCTCAATGAGCGACAATGTTCAAATTGATAATCCAAATGTTCAATTCATAAGACCATGTAATTTATGCCCGCATATGAAGAGAATTACTTTACCGAAAATATTAGATTGTCTTGAAAATGAGACAAACGAAATTGTTATGAGTAAAGAAACAATAGAAAAAGCTAGAAAATCAGTAGAGAGAATGGCAGAGATTGGCAGATAAATTCTGTGTCTAAAATAAAATTATCAAAAAAATATATTTATAAAATTTGTAAAGAAGCTTTAAAAGAAGATCTCTATCCCTCTGGAGACATAACTTCAAAACTTTTAAATAACACAAATAAAATAAAAGCAAAAATTATATCAAATTCTAGCGGTATAATTGGTGGCTTAGATTTAGCAAAACAAACATTTAAAATAGTTGATAAAAAAATATTATTTAAAATTAAAAAAAAAGAAGGATCAAAAATTAAAAATAAACAGGTAATTGCAGAAATTGTAGGAAATGTTAAAAATATTTTAACTGGTGAAAGAGTAGCTCTAAATTTTTTATCTCATATTTCAGGTATAGCAACTCAAACAAATAAATTTGTCAGTAAAGTTAGGAAAAATACGAAAATTTGTTGTACAAGAAAAACTATACCAGGTCTGAGAGCCATTCAAAAATATGCTGTTAACTTGGGTGGGGGATATAACCATCGTTTTAATTTAAGTGACGAATTCTTAATTAAAGATAATCACATTGCCAATACAAACATAAGGGAATTAATTATTAAAGCAAAAAAAAATAGAAAAAAAATTACTGTCGAAGTAGATAATTTAAATCAAATAAAAAAAATATTAGATTTAAAATTTGATACTATTTTATTTGATAACATGAATGTCAAAAATCTAAAAAAAGGTGTTCAGCTGGTTAAGAATAAATATGAAACTGAGGCGTCTGGTAATGTTAATTTAAAAAATATAAGAAAAATAGCATCAACTGGTATAAATAGAATTTCTATTGGACGTCTAACACATAGTGTTTCTGCAATTGATTTAAAATTAGAAATTTAAATTATTTTTTTAATTGCGCTTGTGCAGCTGCAAGTCTTGCAACAGGTACTCTATAAGGTGAGCAAGAAACGTAATTAAGACCTGTGCTTGAGCAAAAATTGATACTTTTTGGATCTCCGCCATGCTCTCCACAAATTCCTAATTTAAGTTTTTTATTTTGCTTTCTCCCTTTTAAAGTAGCAATTTCAATTAAATCTCCCACACCTTCATCTATTGATATAAATGGATCAATATCGAATATTTTATTTTCAATATAATCATTTAAAAATTTACCACTATCATCCCTGCTAATACCAAATGTGGTTTGTGTTAGATCATTCGTTCCAAAGCTAAAAAAGTCAGCATGTTTAGCTATATCTTTGGCTTTGATCGCAGCTCTTGGTAATTCTATCATTGTGCCAACTAGGTAATCTATTTTTATTTTATTTTCCGATTGTACTTGATCAGCAACTTTATCAACCAAATTTTTCATTATTTCTATTTCAGCTTCGGTAGAAACTAAAGGTATCATAATTTCTGGTATTATTGATTTAATTTTTTTATTCTTACACTCGATTAAGGCTTCAAAAATTGCTCTACATTGCATTTCATAAATTTCAGGAAATGAAATAGCCAATCTACATCCTCGATGTCCCAACATTGGATTATGTTCATGTAACTCACCTATTCTTGACTCAATATCTGTAACAGTTAATCCAAGTGCTTCAGAAACATCTTTTATTTCTTTTTCATTTTTTGGCAAAAACTCATGTAATGGGGGATCCAAAAGTCTAACTGTAACCGGAAGACCGTTCATTATTTTAAATATTTCTACGAAATCTTTCTTTTGATGAGGTAATAGTTTTGCGAGAGCTTTATTTCTATCATTTGTTGTTTTAGACAATATCATTTCCCTAACAGACATAATTCTGTCTTCATCAAAAAACATATGCTCTGTTCTACATAGACCAATGCCTTCTGCTCCAAAGTCTCTTGCTGTTTTAGTATCAATTGGAGTTTCTGAATTAGTTCTTACTTTCAGTTTTCTATAACCATCAGCCCAACTCATTAATTTTGAAAAGTCACCTGATATTTCAGGCTTTAAAGTTTGAACTTCTCCCAATATTATTCGTCCGGTTGATCCGTCAATTGTAATTATTTGGCCTTCTGAGACTTGGATTTTATCTGTTTTAAATAGTTTATTTTCGTAATCTATATTGATTTCACTTGATCCAGAAACACATGGTCTTCCCATACCTCTTGCAACAACTGCAGCATGACTAGTCATTCCTCCTCTGGAAGTTAAAATACCTTTTGCTGCATGCATTCCATGTATATCTTCTGGTGATGTTTCAACTCTGACTAAAATAGTATTTTGCATCATACCATTAAGTCTTTCCGCCTCCTCTGATGAAAAAACTACCTTTCCACTTACTGCTCCTGGGGATGCTGGCAGTCCTTTTGCTATTACTTTTATATCACTTTTTTCATCTAAAGTTGGATGAAGAAGTGTATCCAGAGAATTTGGATCAATTCTTAAAATAGCTTCTTTTCTCGAAATTAATTTTTCTTTTACCATCTCGACTGCGATTTTTACGGCTGACTTAGCAGTTCTTTTTCCAGATCTAGTTTGAAGCATCCAAAGTTTGTTATTTTCTACAGTAAACTCAACATCTTGCATATCTTTATAATATTTTTCTAATGTGGATAAAATTTTTTTGAGTTGTTTAAATACTTTTGGCATAGTTTCTTCCATAGAAGATTCTTTTGATCCAGAATTAATTCTTGCTTTTTTTGTGATATGTTGAGGTGTTCTTGTTCCCGCAACAACATCCTCACCTTGTGCATTAATTAAATATTCACCATATATTTCATTTTTTCCACTTGATGGATCTCTGGTAAAAACTACTCCAGTGGCACAATCATCACCCATATTTCCGAAAACCATAGATTGAACATTTACAGCAGTGCCCCAATCCTCTGGGATATGATTTATTTTTCTGTAAACTTTAGCACGATGACTTTGCCAAGATAAAAAGACAGCACAAATTGCACCATTAAGTTGATTATAAACATCTTGTGGGAATTCTTTATTAGTCTTTTGTTTTACAACATTTTTAAAGTCACCAATTAGTGCATCCCAGTCTTGCTCATCTAGCTCTGTATCTAACAAAACTCCTTTTGTTAATTTATAGTTTTCAATTAATTCCTCAAAATTATAGCTGTCTACTCCAAGCACTACACTTGAATACATTTGAATAAATCTTCTGTAACTATCTTTCGCGAATCTTTTATTTGAAGTTTTATGAGCTAAAGCCATAACTGTTTTATCATTTAGACCTAGATTAAGTATTGTATCCATCATTCCTGGCATTGATACTCTTGCTCCTGATCTAACAGATACTAATAAAGGATTTTTTAAATCTCCAAATTTTTTGTTTGTTTCTTTTTCTATTTGAGATAATTGCTTTTTAATTTCTTTTGTTATTTGCTTATTTATCTCTTTCTTGTTTTTATAAAATATATCACAAACTTTAGTAGAAATTGTAAATCCAGGGGGTACAGGCAGTCCCATTCTTCCCATTTGAGATAAATTAGCACCTTTTCCACCAAGAAAATTCTTTGGGTTTTTAATTTTTTTTGAAAACTTAGAATTAAAATTTAAAATTAAGTCTCTCATTAGGCGCTTTCGATTTTTGAAAAATTAATATAATTTTCAAATGTTCTACAAAACATTTGAAGGAGTTCCAATCTATTTTTTCTAATTATTTCATCATTGTCATTAACAATTATATTATCAAAAAAAGCAAAAATTATAGGTTTTGCAGTCTTAAGATTATCAAGAGTTGTTTCATAATTCTCATCGTTATCTATATTTATAAAATATTTTTTTAATTCTTTTATTTTTTTAAATAAATTTTTTTCAAAATCGTTTTTAAATATTCCAGGATCAGCGGTACCTGCTAGTTCCAGTTTATTATCTTTTAGTTCATTTTCAATAATGTTCGATGCTCGTTTATAACTTGAAATAATATCTGTCCCACTTTCTTTATTTATAATTTTATTTAAAGCAAAAGATTTTCTAAAAATTTCATTTATGTTATTAATATTTTTATTATTTAAACTAGCATTAATTATGTCAGATCTAATTTTTTTGTCTTTCATATAGTATTTTAATCTTTCTAATAGAAATTCAGACAAATCATTTTGTACTGACGCATTATCAAAATTATAGTTTTGTTCTTGGTACAAAAGTAAAGAATGATTTATTAAATCTTTAATTCTAATATTTTTCTTATTTTCAAGTATTAGTCGAATAACACCTAATGCTGCTCTTCTTAATGCAAATGGATCTTTTGAACTTGAAGGTTTTTGGTTTACACCAAAGAAACCAACCAATGTATCTAATTTATCAGTCAATGAGAGACCAAGACTAAATGGTCTTGTTGGAACTTTGCTTTCAAGTGAATTAGGTAAATAATGTTCTTTAATAGCTAGAGAAATATCTTTATCAAAACCTTGCGACTCAGCAAAGTAACCCCCCATCACACCTTGAAGTTCTGGAAATTCTCCCACAAGATCTGAGAGTAAATCAGTTTTGCAGATAGAGCATGAAATTTCAATTTTATCTTTACTGATTAAAAGTTCATCTGAAATTACTCCACCTAATTTTCTCATTCTTTGAATTTTATCAAAATAAGTTCCTAATCCTTTAAAATAATTCATACTTTTTAGTTTAGATACTTGTTTAAATAAATTTTGATTTTTGTTTTTATTCCAAAAAAATTCAGCATCATTTAACCTTGCTTCCACTACTCTTTCATTACCTGATTTTATATAACCTTTAGAATCTTTATTATTGGAAACAACAAAAAACAGATTTGTAATATTTCCCTTTCTATCTAAAGTATGAAAATATTTTTGATGATGCTGCATTGTAATTACGAGGATTTCTTTAGGCATAGATAAAAAGCGTTTATCAAATTGGCATAACAAAATATTAGGCTGTTCAACTAAATCAGTTACTTCATTCAAAAGCTTTTCATTAATTTCAATATAAATGTTATTTTTTTTAGAATTTCTAATAAGCTCTTTTTCAATTATTGATTTACGTGAATTTTGATCAATTGTGATGTTTAATTTTTTTAAACAATCAATATAGGATTTATAGTTTCTTACTATTTTTTTTTTATCCTCAAACTCTTTATCTAGTATTGTAAAATTACAACTTTTTAAATGATGGTAAGCAAAATTAATGATCTTGTTATCAAAAATAGCGATTAATGATTTTAGAGGTCTGCCCCATTGTAAACTGTGGTCTGACCACCTCATAGAGTTTTTCCATTCAATTTTGTCTAAAATTGTGGGTATTTCTTTTTCAAGTATATCTTTAGTATTTATTTTTTCTTCAGGTTTTAAAAAGAAGTAAAATTCTCCCTTTTCTGTTTCTTTTTTATAAACTTCTTTTTCAGTAATCTTATTTGATCTTAAAAAACCATCCAGTGCCTCTTTTGGTGATTTTGTACTTGGACCTCGCTTCTCTTCTTTTTTAAAAATTGTTTGTTTACTTAAACTGTCAAATAATATTACCAATCTATTTGGTACAGAAAAGACTTTGCTACTTTTATATTTTATTTTTTTTTCTTCAAATAATTTTTTAAAATTGTCAGATAAAGAATTTCTCGCATCATTTTGTAATTTTGCTGGTATTTCTTCTGTAAAGACTTCTAAAAAAAATTCAGACATTTTTAAGTTTGACTTTTTAACCAAATTTCCGCTGCACCTTTTGTTATTTCTCTTATCCTTGATATATATTCAGCTCTTTGAGCAACACTAATTACACCACGTGCATCTAAAATATTAAAAATATGGCTTGCTTTTAGGCACTGGTCATAAGCTGGTAATGAAACATCATTTTCAGTAAGCATCTTGGCTTCCTTTTCAATCATATCAAAAATTTTAAAAAGATTTTCTGTATTTGCTAATTCGAAATTATAAGTGGAGAATTCCTTCTCTGCTTGATGAAATACATCTCTATATTTAACATCTTCATTGTTCCATATTAAATCATAAACATTTTTTTTCTGTTGAGTAAACATACACAATCTCTCTAAACCATATGTAAGTTCTACAGACACAGGTTTACATTCAAAGCCTGCCATTTGTTGAAAATACGTAAATTGAGTTATCTCCATCCCATCGCACCAAACTTCCCAGCCAAGTCCAGCTGCACCTAATGTTGGACTTTCCCAATCATCTTCCACAAAACGAATATCATGTTCTTTATGATTGATGCCTATGGTATTTAAACTATTTAAATATAGTTTTTTTATATTTTTTGGTGATGGTTTTATAATAACTTGAAATTGGTAGTAATGTTGAAGTCGATTTGGATTATCACCATATCTTCCATCAGTTGGTCTTCTTGAAGGTTGAACATATGCTGCTTTCCAGGGTTTTGTTCCTAATGATCTAAGTGTTGTTGCGGGATGAAATGTGCCTGCTCCAACCTCAATGTCATAAGGTTGTAAAATTATACAGCCTTGCTTGCTCCAATATTTTTGAAGATTCAAAATAGTATCTTGAAAAGTTTGAAATTTTGGTTGTTTCTTTTTTTTTTTAGAAACCATATCTTTGCCAGATAGATCTTTCTTCTAAAATATTTATTACTTGTTCTGTGCTACTTTCTGAAGATAGTTTTCTAGCTAACCAACCTTTTGCTTTCTCGAATTTCTTTATAATTACATCATCACCAAATTTTTCTTTTAAAATCTGATCTGCATTTCCAATTCCATCTATAAGTCCTAATTCTTTGGCTTTTCTTCCTGACCAAAACTCTCCAGAAAAGAGTTCTATACCCATATCTTTTTTTAGTTTTGTTCCTCTACTTTTTTCAACAACTTCAATAAAATCTTTATGAAGATCTAATTGTATATTTTTCAACCTTTCGATATCTTCATCTTTCTCTTTCATGAAAGGATCAAGTGTACTTTTATTTTTACCAGCAGTATAAACTCGTCTTTGAACACCTATTTTATTTATTAGCTCAGTAAATCCAAAAGATGAGTATATGACTCCAATGGAGCCTATTATAGAGCTTTGGTTTGCGTAAATTTCATCTCCACAGCAAGCAATTAAATATCCCCCTGATGCAGCAACATCCTCAGCAAATATTATAACCTTTTTTTTGTGCTTCTTTGCTTGTTGTTTGACGTAATCATGAATTAGATGAGACTGAACTGGCGAACCTCCTGGAGAATTAATTGATATTGCAACGGCTGGGGATTTTTTTAAAGAGAACGCTTTTTTAATAATTTCCTCTTGACCTGCAAAATCTATTCCTTGCTTAAACTTTCCAACATTGCCTATTACTCCATTTAGTTTTATGTGAGGTATAACTTTTTTTTTTTTGAAAATTGAAAACATACGTATGCTTATAAAATTTATGATTAAATATAAAGTCTCCTTATAGTTGAAGATTGAGGTGCGTCAATTGTTAAGTATAATAAAGTAATATATATAATACTTTGAATTCATGGGAACAGTCGTCCAACTTAAAAACAAGATAAATAATTCTTATTTAGACCTTAAAAGCTCTGTTGAGGATAAATTAGTTTTAGTTGAGGAGAGAATTAAAACCAAGCTTATAAGTAAAGTAGATCTGGTGGAGAAAATGACCAAATATCATTTAGACACTGGCGGTAAGAGACTAAGAGCTTTATTAACATTAGGATCGTCTAAACTATGCGGCTATGAAAAAGGCACCAGAGATGTAAACCTTGCTGCCTGTGTTGAACTTATCCATGCAGCTACACTTATGCATGATGATGTAATTGATAATGGCGATTTAAGAAGAGGAAAAAAAACATTAAATAAAATTTGGGGCAATCAATCATCTATATTAGTTGGAGATTATTTATTGAGCAGATGCTTTGAGATGATGGTTGAAGATGGTGACCAAGAAGTTTTAAAACTTTTATCCTCAACATCAGCTGAAATTTCACAGGGTGAAGTTTTACAACTACAACATAATAGAGAAATTGATATGTTAGAAGAAACTTATTTAAAAATAATATCTTCAAAGACAGCATCTCTATTTGCTGCAGCAACAAAAGTTGGTGCAATTTTGTCAAATCAGGAAAATAAAGTTAAAGATGCTTTGGAGTTTTATGGGAAAAATTTGGGACTAACGTTTCAAATTGCAGATGATACTTTAGATTACAACTCAGAACTAAAATTATTTGGGAAAGAAATTGGAAACGACTTTTTTGAAGGTAAAGTTACATTGCCCATTATTTTGTTAAATCAAAAAGCAAATGCAGATGAAAAAAAAGATATTAAAAATTGCTTTT